>NZ_JBHUWH010000003.1:0-62024 GCF_042670125.1 Kitasatospora sp. NPDC057198
CACCGGATCCGCCCGTCGATCCGGTGCCCGCGCACCGCCCCGGCCCGGTCCGGGCGCCGGACACCGCCGCCCGCGCCGCCGAAGGCCCCGCACCCGGTCTCCCCCGCCCGTCCGCGCCCGCCGGACGCCCCCGCCCGGACCGCCCGCACCGCTCCGGCCCGGCCGGTCCGCCGCCCCGGACCGCGCCGGCCGCAACCGGCACCCGCGGCGGCGCCCGGCCGCCGGTCCGACCCGGGGAACCCGGCCCGGCCGGTACTACTCGGCCCCCGCGCCCGCGGCCATCCTGGAAGCACGGCCCCGGCGCCGGTCCGCCGGCCCGGCCCCTCCCTCCTTCCCGAGCACCGACCCGTGCGGAGTGTGTCCCCATGCCCGAGCACCGCCCCTCCCCGCCCCCGATCAGCGCCGAGCGGCGCGAACTCGTCCTGCGCGCGGCCGTCCGGCAGGGCCTGCTCGACCCGGAGCGGGCCCCGCTGGCCGCCTTCCTCGACCTGGACGCCGTCGCCGGGACGGTCGCCGCCCTGCACGCCGCGTTCCCCGCCGGCCCGGAGGTGCGGCACGCCTTCGCCGCCAAGGCCAACCCGCTCGGACCGGTGCTGCGCCGGCTGCGCGAGCTGGGCATGGGGTGCGAGGTGGCCAGCCCCGGGGAGTTCGCGCAGGCGCTGGCTGCGGGCTTCCCGCCGGAGCTGATCGTGCTGGACTCCCCCGCCAAGACCCGCGCCGAACTGGATCTCGCGCTGGACCTCGGCGTCAGCGTCAACATCGACAACTGGCAGGAGCTCGCCCGGGTCGACGCGGTCCTGGCCGGCCGCCGCAGCTCCTCCCGGATCGGCGTCCGGATCAACCCGCAGGTCGGTGGCGGCCGGATCGCCGCGATGAGCACCGCCACCGCCACCTCGAAGTTCGGCGTCCCGCTCGCCGACACCGGCAACGCGGCCCGCCTGGTCGAGGCGTTCCGCGCCCGCCCCTGGCTCACCGAACTGCACTGCCACGTCGGCTCCCAGGGCGTCGACCTGGACCTGATGGCCACCGGCATCGCCGGCACCGCCGCCTTCGCCGAACGGATCAACCGGGAGCTGGGCCGCCGCCAGGTCACCGGCATCGACATCGGCGGCGGCCTCCCGGTCAACTTCGCCGGCGACCGGATCGCCCCCGGCTGGGACGCCTACGTGGAGCGGCTGCGCGCGCACGCCCCCGTCCTGTTCGACGGCCGCTACCGGCTGACCACCGAGTTCGGCCGCTCCGTGCTGGCCAAGTCCGGCTTCGTCGCCTCGTACGTCGAGTACACCAAGGTGGCCGGCGGCCGCCCCATCGCGATCGGCCACGCCGGCGCCCAGGTCGCCACCCGCACCGTCTTCGCGCCGGACAGCTGGCCGCTGCGGATCAGCACCCACCACCCCTCCGGCGCCGCCAAGCACGGCGTCCCCGTCCTCCAGGACGTGGCCGGCCCGTGCTGCTTCGCCGGCGACCTGGTCGCCCGGGCCCGCCCGCTCCCCCTGCTGGAGCCCGGCGACCTGTACTGCCTGCTCGACTGCGGGGCCTACTACCCCTCCAACCACTTCTCGTACAACAGCCTCCCCGAGCCCGCCGTCCACGGCGCCACCACCGCCCCCGACGGCACCGTCCGCTTCGAGACCCTGCGCGCCGCCCAGAGCATCGACGACCTGGTCGCCCGCACCACCGCCTGACCCTCCGACGAAGGACCGCCCGTGCCCCGCACCCGCCACCCCCGCCGCTTCCCGCCCGCCGACCGCACCCTGCTGGTCGTCATCGTCATCCTCCTGGCCCGCACCCCCGACCCCGCCCACCTGCTCGCCGCCGCCACCCTCCTCACCACCCGCCTCGCCCCGCTCCCGCGAACGCGCCCGCACACCCCCTGACACCCCGAACGGCCCTCCCCCGCAACAGGCGGAAGAGGGCCGTTCGGGGCGGGGCGTCAGAGCAGGCCGAGGGCCGGCATCAGGTAGTAGAAGGCGAAGACGGCGGCGACGCCGTACATCGCGACCGGGACGGTGCGGCCGCGGCCCGCGACGAGGCGCAGGACGCAGAAGGTGATGAAGCCGAAGCCGATGCCGTTGGTGATCGAGTAGGTGAACGGCATCATCACGATGGTGACGAAGGCGGGCATCGCGATGGTGTAGTCGGACCAGTCGATCTCCTTGACGGAGTTCGCCAGGATCAGGAAGCCGACGGTGACCAGGGCCGGGGTGGCGGCCTGGGCGGGGACCATGGTCGCGAGCGGGGTGAGGAAGAGCGCGAGCAGGAAGAGCGCGCCGGTGACGATCGAGGCGAAGCCGGTGCGGGCGCCCTCGCCGACGCCGGCGGTGGACTCGACGAAGCAGGTGTTGGCGGAGGCGGAGGTCGCGCCGCCCGCGGCGGTGGCGATGCCGTCGACCATCAGGACCTTGTTGATGCCCGGGAGGTCGCCCTTCTCGTCGAGCAGGTGGGCCTCGTCGGCGACGCCGAGGATGGTGCCCATCGCGTCGAAGAAGCAGCTCATCAGCACGGTGAAGACGAACAGGATGCCGGTCAGCACGCTGACGTGCTGGAAGCCGCCGAACAGGCTGAAGTGGCCGACCAGGCCGAAGTCGGGGGTGGCGACGGGGTTGCCGGGCCAGGCGGGGACGGTCAGGCCCCAGCTCTTGGCGGAGAGGTCGGCGAACTGCTGGATGACCACCGCGACGGCGGTCATCACGGCGATGGAGATCAGGATCGCGCCGGGCACCTTGCGGACGACCAGGGCCATGGTGAGCAGCAGGCCGAGGATGAAGATCAGCACGGGCCAGCCGTGCAGGTGTCCGCCGACGCCGAGCTGGAGCGGGACGGTGGTCTGGGCGGCGTCCGGGATGCGGGTGACGAAGCCGGAGTCGACCAGGCCGACCAGGGCGATGAACAGGCCGATGCCGATCGCGATGGCCTTGCGCAGGCCGAGCGGGACGGCGCTCATGACGCGCTCGCGCAGGCCGGTGGCGACCAGCAGCATGATCGCGAAGCCGGCCAGGACGACCATGCCCATGGCGTCGGGCCAGGTCATCTGGGGGGCGAGCTGGAGCGCCACGATGGTGTTGACGCCCAGGCCGGCGGCGAGGCCGATCGGGACGTTGCCGATGACGCCCATCAGCAGGGTGGTCAGACCGGCGGTGAGCGCGGTCGCGGTGACCAGCTGCCCGCCGTCGAGGTGCGTGTTGTTCATGTCCGTGGCCGAGGCCAGGATGATCGGGTTGAGCACCAGGATGTACGCCATCGTGAAGAACGTGGCGACACCACCGCGGATCTCGCGCGGCAGGGAGGAGCCCCGCTCGGAGATCCGGAAGAAGCGGTCCAGGGCGCCGGACGGGGGCTGCGGCGCGTTCTGGGAGGGCTCGGGCGACGCGGTGGTCGACTGGGCCTGCGGAGACATGTCGGGTGTCCTCGATCGGGGGGAGGCCGGGGGAGACCGGGTGGAGCGGGGTTGGGGGGATTTTCAGTATGTCGACACCGGTCGTGCACGCGCCATCTTCGCGCGTAGAGTCAGCCCATTACGGTCACCACCGGTCACGTTCGGGCCTTCCGGGTTGCGCGGGCCCCCGCACCGCCGACCCGACCGCCACTGCCGGAGCGCCGGGGCCGCCCCGTAGGCTAGGGCCCATGCCCAAGACCGCTCTGCGCGCCGCTCCCCCGCCCCTGGAGGGCAACGACGTCGCCATCGTCGGCACCGGCACGGTGCTGTGGTTCGTCGGCTTCGTGGCGCTGGTGCCGTTCCAGGGGTGGCTCTCCGACCACGGCCACGGCAGCTGGCCGTGGATCTGCCTCTCCGGCGGCCTGCTCGGCCTGATCGGCCTCAAGTACTGCACGGCCCGCCGCGCCGCGATCCGCCGCGCCCGCGCCGCCGCCGAGACGGCCGGGGAGCCGGTCTCCTAGCAGGCCCCGGACAGCAGGCCCCGGACCCGCCACCCGTCCGGCCGGAATCCGTCCCGAGGCGGGGCGCACCGGACAAAACGCCCACCTAGAGTCGGTGCCATGACGCACTCCGCGGAAGGCACCGCCCCGCACGGCCCCGGCGCGCACCCCACCGGTGCGGGCGGCGCGTACCACCCCGGGCTGAGCGCGGCCGAGGTCGCCGAGCGGGTCGCCCGCGGGCAGGTCAACGACGTCCCGGTGCGTTCCAGCCGCTCGGTGCGGGAGATCGTCCGGGCCAACGTGTTCACCCGGTTCAACGCGATCATCGGGGTGATGTTCGGCATCATCCTGGTGGTCGGCCCGATCCAGGACGGCCTGTTCGGCCTGGTCATCGTCGCCAACACGGCGATCGGCATCGTCCAGGAGCTGCGCGCCAAGCAGACCCTGGACAGCCTCGCGCTGATCGGCGAGGCCCGCCCCCAGGTCCGCCGGGACGGCGCCGCCGTGCAGGTCACCGCCGGAGAGATCGTGCTGGACGACACGGTGCTGCTCGGCATCGGCGACAAGGCCGTGGTGGACGGCACCGTCACCGAGGCGGACGGCCTGGAGATCGACGAGTCGCTGCTGACCGGCGAGCCCGACCCCGTCCTCAAGCACCCCGGCGACCACGTGATGTCCGGCTCCTTCGTGGTGGCCGGCGCGGGCGCGTTCACCGCGACCAGGGTCGGCAGGGAGGCGTACGCCGCCAGGCTCGCCGAGGAGGCCAGCCGGTTCACCCTGGTCAGGTCCGAGCTGCGCACCGGCATCGACCAGATCCTGCGCTTCATCACCTTCCTGCTGGTGCCGACCGCGATCGGCCTGGTGATCAGCCAGCTCGCGGTGCAGCGCAACGACTGGAAGGAGGCGGTGCGCCGGATGGTGGCGGGCATCGTGCCGATGGTCCCCGAGGGCCTGGTGCTGCTCACCTCGGTGGCCTTCGCGATCGGCGTGATCCGGCTGGGCCGCAAGCAGTGCCTGGTCCAGGAGCTGCCCGCGATCGAGGGCCTGGCCCGGGTCGACACCGTCTGCCTCGACAAGACCGGCACCCTCACCGAGGGCGGCATGGACCTGGTCGACCTGCGCCCGCTCCCCGCCCCGGACGGGGAGCCGCCGACCGACCGGGCGGTGCTGGCCGAGGCGCTCGGCGCGATCGGCGCCGCCGACACCCGCCCCAACCCCAGCATGCGGGCCGTCGTCGACGCGTACGGGCCGCCGCCGGAGGGCCGCTGGCGGCTGCTGGAGGCCGTTCCGTTCTCCTCGGCCCGCAAGTGGAGCGGCGTCCAACTGCTCGAACCCGGCGGCACCGAGGGCAGCTGGCTGCTCGGCGCCCCGGACGTGCTGCTCCCGGCCGGCTCCCCCGCGCTCGCCGAGGTCGACGAGCTCGGCGCGAAGGGCCTGCGGGTCCTGCTGCTGGGCCGCAGCCCGCTGCCGCTGGACGACCCCGACCCCGCCGCCCGGCTGCAACCGCTCGCCCTGCTGGTCCTCCAGCAGCGGCTGCGCGAGGACGCCGCGGACACCCTGCGCTACTTCCGCTCCCAGGACGTCCGGGCCAAGGTCATCTCCGGCGACAGCGCCGTCTCGGTCGGCGCCGTCGCCGCCCACCTCGGCCTGCCCGGCGCCGACACCGCCACCGACGCCCGCACCCTGCCCACCGACCCCGCCGAGCTGGCCGAGGCCGCCGACCGCACCGCCGTCTTCGGCCGGGTCACCCCGCAGCAGAAGCGCGCCCTGGTCGGCGCCCTGCAGTCGAAGGGCCACACCGTCGCGATGACCGGCGACGGCGTCAACGACGTGCTCGCCCTGAAGGACGCCGACATCGGCGTGGCGATGGGCACCGGCTCGGACGCCACCCGGGCCGTCGCCCAGATCGTGCTGCTGGACGACCGCTTCGCCACCCTGCCCTCGGTGGTCGCCGAGGGCCGCCGGGTGATCGGCAACATCGAGCGCGTCGCCGGGCTGTTCCTGGTCAAGACCGTCTACTCGGTGCTGCTGGCCCTGCTGGTGGTCTTCACCCAGGTGCCGTACCCGTTCCTGCCCCGGCACTCGACGGTGCTGTCCTCGCTGACCATCGGCATCCCGGCGTTCTTCCTCGCCCTCGCCCCCAACAACGAGCGCGCCCGCACCGGCTTCGTCCGCCGCGTCCTGCGGCTGGCCGTCCCCGGCGGCCTGATCTGCGGCGCGGCGACCTTCACCGCCTACGCGCTGGCCCGCGGCGACGACGAGACCACCCTGAAGGCCGACACCTCGGTCGCCACCCTGACCCTGTTCATCACCGCCATCTGGGTCCTCGCCATCGTCGCCCGCCCCTACACCTGGTGGCGCCTGCTCCTGATCGGCACCATGTCGGGCGCGTTCGCCCTGGTCCTGGTGGTCCCCTGGCTCGCCGACTTCTTCCAGCTCCAACTCGCCGGCTGGCGCGACCCGCTGACCGGCGTCGCGATCGCCCTGATCGCGGGCTGCCTCCTGGAGGCCACCTCGCGGATCTTCGTCGAACGGAACCCCTAACGGAGCGCGAGATCAGGGGCCCGGGGAACGGCGGGTCCGAGCTGCTGACGGCCGGAGCCCATCGAAGGTCCGTGCTGCTGCGTGCCGTAACGGAACCAGAAGCGGCGGCACCCAACGGCAGTGAACCGCCAGCAGCCACGAGCTCGCCGTTCCCCGAGCCCCTGGCGGGGGCTCTACTCGTAGTCGCGCGCCGCCAGCAGCTCGTACGCCCGGTCCGGTTCGGTGAGGGCGGCGAGGATCTCGAAGCGGCGGTGCCACTGGTGGACGGACCAGGCGAGGCCGGCGGCGAGGCCCTCGGGGGTGGCGGCGTGCAGCAGGCCGGGTACGGGCGGGACGTCGAACTCGTCGTCCTCGTCGGCGGCTTCGGTGTCCTCCGGGTCGTAGGGCAGTTCGGGGGCGCTCGCCCCGGTGTCCCAGCGCCAGGCGACGTGGGCCTCCTCGCCGTCGGGGCCGACGACCAGGAGTTCGTCGTGCTCCTCGTAGACGGCGGGGCAGCCGGGGAGGAGTTCGCGGACCACGGCGGGGGTGCGGTGCAGGGTGCCCTCGGAGAGGACGCGGCCGCCGGCCACCTCGCTGGCCAGCGAGACGTGCAGGCGCTCGGCGAGGGCGGGGGCGAGGAGCGGGTGGACGGGCAGCACGGCGTGGTCGTGGAGGAGTTCGACCAGGTCGGGGGCGTCGGCAACGACCGCGGTGGTGGCGTCCGCGATGACGGTGCGGTCGTCCCGGCGGCCGGTCTCGGTGTCCAGCGGGGCGAGCGCCCGGACGACGTCCAGCCCCTCCACCCGTTCGGCCGGGAGGGCGGCCAACAGGCTGTAGATGCCGTGCAGTTGGCGGTGGCTGACCTCGGAGCGCGGGTCGGTGAGCCGGTCGATCAGCTCCTCGGGGCCGTGCGGTTCGGCGAGCAGCGCGTTCAGCGTGGTGCGCACGCCGAGGGCGTGCAGGAACTGCGGGTCGAGGTCGGTGCGGGCCTCGTCGTAGAGGCCGCGCAGCAGCGGGTCGGCCCCGGCGGCGCGCAGGCCGGCCGGTTCGCGGCCGTCCAGGACGGGGTGGTCGCGCAGCCACCAGGCGGTGTACGGGGGCAGGTCGGTGTAGCTGCCGTCGGGCAGCAGGGTGCGCACGGGCGTCACCACGGCGTCCCGGTACGGGGGCTGGGCGAGCAGGGCGAGGGCTTCGGGCCAGGCGTCGTCGGCGACCAGGTCGAGGTCGCGGACGGCGAGCAGTTCGGCGGCGACCGGCGGAACGCCCAACTCCCCGGCGTCGTCGGCGTGCAGGGCTTCGAGGGCGTCCTCGCACCATTCGGCGAGGCCGTCGGGGGCCTCGTCGATCAGGCCGGTGGGGCGGCCGCCGGCGGCCCGGTCGGCTGGGGCGGTGGGGTCGAGGCGCTCCAGGTCGTCGGGGTCGAGGACGACGTCCTCGGCGCGGACCAGGGTGAAGGCGGTGAGCGCGCCGACCGCGGCCAGCACGTCGGGGCCCCAGCGGTCGTACAGGTCGTCGTCGACGAAGGCGGCGTCGTCCTCGTCCACCAGGCGGGCCAACGGGCTGTCGGGGAGCAGGAGTTCGCCGGCGCGGGCGAGTTCGCCCTCGTCGTCGGGGAGGGCGAGGCGGGCCAGCCAGGGGTGTTCGCCGGGGGCGGGGGCGGCGGCCTTGACCAGGGCGAGGACGGCGTCGGCGAGGTCGACGGCGGCGTCGTAGTCGTCCTCGCCGAGTTCCAGCGAGCGGGCGACGGCGGCGCGCACCTCGGGGGTGTCCAGGACGCCGGCGGGGGTGGCGGTGGCGGCGCCGAGCCGGCCGAGCAGCGGGTGGGCGGCCTCGGGGTGGGCCAGGCGCAGGTCGAGCAGGTCGAGGGCCTCGGCGAGGGTCTCGGGGTAGCCCTCGTAGCCGGCCCAGTCGGCGGCGTCGGAGGGCAGCAGGACGCGGCGCGGGCCGGTGACGGTGCGGCCGTCGGCGAGCGGGACGGGCAGCGCGCCGAGGGCTTCCGGGTCGGCGCCGGCCAGCGCCGCGTACAGGCTCCGCCACCAGGCGGGTCGGCGTTCCAGGCCGCCGAGTTGGTCGACCACCTCGGCGAGCGGGGTGCGGCGCACGGCCAGGGTGCGCAGTTCGGTGCGGCGCTCCAGGCCGGCCGGGAGCAGGCCGGGGAAGATCGGGGCGAGCGCCTCGACCACCGAGTGGTCGGCGCCCTCGAGCACGACGGCGTCGCGCGGGCGCAGCGCGGGGGTGCCCTCCTCGGCGCCCTCCGGGTGCGGCAGGAAGGGCGTCTCGGGCAGGCGGGCCAGCACGGCGGTGCGCAGCGCGTTGTCCAGGGCGCCCTGGCCGAGCGGGGCGGGGACGAGGTCCAGCGAGTGGAGGTCGGCGCCGCGGGCGCGCAGCAGGTCGGCGTAGGCGTCGGCGGCGCGCTCGGTGAGGAAGTCGGTGAGCGGGCCGGGTGCGACGTGCCGCCGGGTCGGGTCGAGCGGGTAGGAGGCGATCAGCAGCGCGGGCACGCCGAGCGGTTCGTCGCTGGGCGTGGGCGCGTGCAGCACGGCGGCGGTGCGCGGGCGCTGCGGGCGGCCGGCCTCGTCGACGGGGACGGCCCAGGTGAGCGTCCAGTGCGGGCGGGCGCGCTCCTCGGTGGTGCGGTCGGCGAGGAGTTCGGGGGCGGCGGTGCCGAAGGCGCTGACGGTCTGCCAGGTGGTGCTGTGCCCGCCGTCGGTGATGGTGACGGTGGGGAGCTGTTCGGGGCGCGGCGGGTGCGCGGTGCGGGTGAGGGTGCGCACGCCCTCGGGGGTGTCGACGACCACCTCGGCCAGGCCGGGCAGGGTCAGCAGCAGGGCGTCGTCGACCTCGGCGAGCAGCCGCCGGGTGAGGTCCTCGGCGGCGGCGTCGCGCAGCGGCAGGACGACCACGGTGTGGTAGCCCTCGGGGGCCTCGCCCTCGGCCGGGAACGGCACCCGGAGCACCGGCAGGTGGCCCTCGCGGCGGGTCAACTCCTCGGTGAGCTGCGGGATTCCGGCGACCAGCGCGCGGGCGTCGGTGAGCGACCAGCGGACGCCGCCGGTGTGCCCAAACACGGCGGGCTCGTCGCTGACGGCCAGCACGGCGGCGAAGCCGACGCCGAACCGGCCGACCACCTCGCGCTCGTCCTCCCGCTTGGCGGAGGCCCGCAGGGTGGACAGCGACTCGACCGCGGCGGCGTCCAGCGGGGCGCCGGTGTTGGCGGCGGCCAGTACGCCGTCGCGCAGGGTCAGCCGGAGCCGGCCGGTGACGCCGGCCCGGGCGGCCGCGTCGGCGGCGTTCTGGGCGAGTTCGACGATCAGCCGGTCCCGGTAGCCGCCGAGCGCGAGTTCCTCCTCGGCGTTGGCGTCCTCCCGGAATCTGGCGGGCGCGGCCGTCCAGGCGGTGAGCACGGTGTGCCGCAGCCGGGCCGTGTCGAAGACGTCCGACTCCTCGGGGGACGCCGCGCTGCCGATGATCCGAGACTCCACGTGCCGAGCCGCCCTTCGCGTGGTCTGCGTACGAGTCGGCATTCTGCCAGTCGTCCCCGACGGGCCGTGCGCGGAACCGGGGGCGCGGGGGGCTGCGCGCGGCGGGGGCGGACGTCAGCAGGACCGCGGCACGGGCGGTGGGTTGCCGCCGCTTCGCGGTCCTGCTGTGCGCGCACCTGTCGGAGCGCGGCGCTTACGCGTGGCCGAGTTCCTCGGCGGGCGCGTCCGGTTCGACCGAGCCGGAGGCGCGGTCGGGGTGCAGCGGGAGGGGTTCGACGACGGTCTCGTCGAGGATGAGTTCGCTGGGGACGGGCGGGGCCGGCAGGACGGCGGCCTCGGAGTGGGCGCCGCAGCCGTAGGCGAGCGAGACGACCTGGCCGTCGGCGGGGCCGAACTCGTTCCCGCAGACGCCGAACGCCTGGCCGAGCGAGCCGCCGATCGGGACGAGGAAGCCGCAGGTGTCGCAGGAGGCGGGGGCGGACTGCGCCATCGGGGTCTGCGGGCCGTACGCGGTCTCCCAGCGTTCGGCGGCCTGGTGCAGACCGTGCCGGGAGAGCACCCGGGGCCGGACCAAGCCGAGTTCCTCGGCGATCGCGCTGATCTTGGCGCGGGCGGGCGCCGGCTGGATGTCGGCGGGCGGGGCCTCGTCCTCGGCGGCCTCGGCGAGCGCCGAGTTGGGGGCGATCTCGTCCTCGCCGGTCCAGCCGGGTTCGAGGCGCAGGTCGTCGGCGCCGGTGGGCAGCAGGTCGCCGGGGCCGAGGTCGCCGGGGCGCAGGCGCTCGCTCCACGGGACCCACTGCGGGGCGAGCACGGCGCCCGCGCCGGGGAGCAGGGCGACCTCGTCCAGGGTGACGTTCTTGGCGCGCGGGGCGCGGGCGACGGTCACCGCCCAGTGCCAGCCGCGGTAGGCCGGGTCGAGGCATTCGAAGGTGTGGGTGACGACGCGCTCGGCGTCCGCGCTCGCCTTCACGTGGGGGCCGACGACGGCCTCTCCGACGCTGTCCACCACGGCCCGGCGGGCGAGGTCGACGGCCTCTGCACAGAGCCGGTCAGGGGTACGGCTTCGCATAGCAGCACTCACGGCGTCGGTTCTCTCCCAGTCCTGTCATCCTGCGGCCCGCGGCGGCTCCCGGCGGGCGGGCCCGCGCCGGCTGCCGCTTCGGGTGTCCGGGCGACCCCCGCGAGCACGGGGCCGGTCCATTCTGCTAGACCCGGGACCACTCCGTGGCCGGGCCGCGCCGCCCAGGTCGGCCACCCCCCTGCGGGAGGCCGGGCATGCGCGTAGTGCAGGCTACCCGCCGGTCGGCGGTGCAGCACAGTCCGGGCCGTGGGGGCGGGCGCGCCGACGCCCGGACAATCACTCGTTAGGTCGGCGATTCTCGGGCAGGATGGGTGTGTGGCGGAGGAGAAACCGCCGCAACACGGACCGCGTCCCGGGCCGTCCGAAGGCCGTTCCGGGGCGTCCGCCGTGTCGCGGCCGCACCCGGTGGCCCCCGGTGAGCCGGAGGCGGCCGAGGCGCGCCCGACGGACCGTCAGGAGGAGGCGCCGACGGTGCGCGCCCGCGGTTTCTGGGCGCGCCGGGCGTCGGCGGTGGGGGTGCGCACCGGCCGGCTGGTGCACGGGACGGGCCGGCGGATCCGGCGGGCGACGTCGGCGGAGGGCGCGGGCGAGTCCGGCCTGGCGAAGCTGATCGAGCTGCACGCGCTGAACTCGTTCGGCGACATGCTGATCACGGTGGCGCTGGCGTCCACCATCTTCTTCTCGGTGCCGACCGGCGAGGCCCGCGGCCGGGTCGCGCTGTACCTGCTGATCACGATGGCGCCGTTCGCGGTGCTCGCCCCGGTGATCGGCCCGCTGCTGGACCGGCTGCCGAACGGCCGCCGGTCGGCGATGGCGATGTCGATGCTGGCGCGGGCCGCGCTGGCCTGGGTGATGGCGGCGACGGTGACCGACGGCGGGCTGGCGCTGTACCCGGAAGCGCTGGGCGTGCTGGTGGCGTCGAAGGCGTACGGGGTGGTGCGCAGCGTGGTGGTGCCGCGGCTGCTGCCCGCCCAGTTGTCGCTGGTGAAGGCGAACTCGCGGGTGACGCTGGCGGGTCTGCTGACCACGCTGGTGGCGGGCGGGGTGGGCGGGCTGCTGCACCTGCTCGGGCCGGGGTGGCCGCTGCGCGGGGCGTTCGTGGTGTTCGTGATAGGGACGCTGATGGCCTTCCACCTGCCGCACCAGGTGGACTCGGCGAAGGGCGAGCAGCGGGCGGAGCTGCTCTCCGGGCCGCCGGAGCCGCGCCCCAAGGGGGTGCTGCGGGCGGTCGGCCCGTCGGTGGTGATGGCGCTGCGCGGGGTGGCGGCGCTGCGCTGGCTGGTCGGGTTCCTGGTGATGTTCCTGGCGTTCCTGATCCGCCGGGAGCCGCCGGGCGGCCTGCCGGGGACGGTCGCGCTGGGCCTGGTCGCGGCGGCGGCGGGGCTGGGCAACGCGCTGGGGTCGGTGCTGGGGTCGTGGCTGCGCACCCGCGGTTCGGAGGTGCTGGTGACGTCGGTGCTGGCGCTGGCGACGGTGGCGGCGGGCGCGGCGGCGCTCTGGTACGGGGTGGTGACGGTGACGGTGGTGGCGGGCGTCGCGGGGATGGCGGCGTCGCTGGGGAAGCTGGCGCTGGACGCGCTGATCCAGCGGGACGTGCCGGAGGCGGTGCGGACGTCGGCGTTCGCCCGGTCGGAGACGGTGCTACAGCTGTGCTGGGTGGCGGGCGGCGCGGTGGGCATCGCGCTGCCGCTGAACCCGGTGCTGGGGCTGACGGTGGCGGCGGCGGTGATGACGGTGATGCTGCTGTGGACGTTCCGCTCGCTGCTGCGGGTCGGGCCGCGCCGGCCGGCGGCCCGGCCCCGGGTGGCCTGAGCGACGGCCCCGGCCGGGATTGCGCGGCGCGCCCGCGCACGGCCTAACCTCGGACGACTCGGGCACCCCGGCGTCGTGTGATCACGGAAGGCGAGTAGCCTCTTGCGCATGAGCCTCAGCACCCGTGCCATCGCCGGTATCGCCGGCGTCGTCGTCGTCGGCGCCGCCTCCCTCGGTACCGGTATCTACTGGGCGAACGACGCCGGCAAGCCCCGCGAGAACGTGGCGACGATGGTGGTCGGCACCTCCACCACCACCGCGGCCCCCTTCTGCTACAACGACGGCAAGCCGATCGAGACGGCCGCGCTCAACGCCTGCGCCAAGAAGGCCCAGACGGACAGCGAGAACAAGAAGCTTCCGCGCCTGGACGTCCGGTCCAGCGACCGGATCGGCGTCGGGGTGCCGAAGGACCTGGCCGAGAAGGGCTGGTACGCGATCACCGACGGCGGCGGCAGCAGCAGCAGCGGCGGCGGCCGCGCCACGATCATCAGCAACGCCCAGGGCGTGACGTACTCCGGCTCGAAGCCCGCGTCCGGTCTGCTGGCCAGCGGCGACCTGACCTCGGTGACGGTGGTCTCGCAGGACTCGAAGACCGACGACATCTACGCGGTGTGGTTCTTCGACCTGAACAACAAGACCAGCTGACGCTCCGGTCGATGACCGCTGAGCGCACCGACGAGCAGCCCGGCCCCGCCGCCGGGCTGCTCGTCGTCGTGGCCGTGGAGGCGGAGGCCGAGGCGGTGCGGCGCGGGCTGGGCGCGGGTTCGGGGGCCGGGGTGCTGGCCGCCGGGGTCGGTCCGGCGGCCGCGGCGGCGGGGACGGCGGCGGCGCTGGCCCGCGGCCGGTACCGGCTGGTGCTGTCGGCGGGCATCGCGGGCGGTTTCGCGCCCGCCGCGCCGCTCGGCTCGCTGGTGGTGGCGGACGCGGTGGTGGCGGCCGACCTGGGCGCCGAGACGCCGGACGGTTTCGCGGACGTCACCGAGCTGGGGTTCGGCACGGTGCGGCACCCGGTGCCGCCGGGCCTGGTCGCGGCCCTCGCGGGGGCCTGCGGCGGGGCGGTCGGCGAGGTGCTGACGGTGTCCACGGTGACCGGCTCGGCGGAGCGCGCGGGGGCGCTGCTCAAGCGGCACCCGCGGGCGCTGGCCGAGGCGATGGAGGGTTTCGGGGTGGCCGAGGCGGCCGCCCGGTTCGGGCTCGCGGCCGGTGAGCTGCGGGCCGTGTCCAATGCCGTCGGGCCGCGCGACCGCGCGTCCTGGCGGATCGGCGAGGCGCTGGCGGCCCTGGAGCGGGCCTTCGCGGCGCTGCCGCCGCTGCCCCACCTGCTCAAGGAGGTCTGAGATGGCCGAGCCGCTCAGCGTCGCGTACTCGCCCTGCCCGAACGACACCTTCGTCTTCCACGCCTGGGCGCACGGCCTGGTACCGGGCGCCGGCGCGCCCGAGGTCAGCTTCGCGGACATCGACGTCACCAACGGGCTGGCCGAGCGCGGCGAGCTGGACGTGCTGAAGATCTCCTACGGCCAACTGCCCTGGGTGCTGGACGAGTACGCGCTGCTGCCGTGCGGCGGGGCGCTCGGCCGGGGCTGCGGGCCGCTGGTGCTGACGGCCGGTCCGGTGGAGGCGGCGGCGCTGGCCGGGCGGAAGGTCGCGGTGCCCAGCGAGCGCTCGACGGCGTACCTGCTGTTCCGGCTGTGGGCGGCGGAGGCGGTGCCGGGCGGGTTCGGCGAGATCGTGGTGCTGCCGTTCCACGAGATCATGCCGGCCGTGCGGGCGGGCGAGGTGGACGCCGGGCTGGTGATCCACGAGGCCCGGTTCACCTACCAGCGGTACGGGCTGCACTGCCTGGCCGACATGGGCGAGGCGTGGGAGGCGGCCACCGGGCTGCCGATCCCGCTGGGCGCGATCGTGGCCCGGCGCTCGCTGGGCGCCGAGCGGCTGCGCGAACTGGCCGACACCGTGCGGCAGTCGGTGCGGGCGGCCTGGGCCGACCCGGCGGCCTCCCGGGAGTACGTGCTGGCGCACGCCCAGGAGATGGACCCGGCCGTCGCCGACCAGCACATCGCGCTGTACGTCAACGAGTTCACCGCGGACCTCGGCGAGGAGGGCTACGCGGCCGTGCGCGGCCTGCTCACCCGGGCCGCCGGGCAGGGACTCGTCCCCGCCGTCGACCCGGGCGCGCTGGCCTTCCCCTGAGCGGTCGTCAGGGTGGGGGTCAGACGTCGAACTGGTCGGCGATGGCGCGCAGCACCATGGCGATCTTCTGCCCCTCCGGCTTGCCCGGGTAGCGGCCGCGCTGCAGGCCCGGCAGGACGCTGTCCAGCTTGGTGATCAGGTCCTGGACGATCGGGGCCATGTCGTCGGCGCTCTTGCGCTGGGCGGCGGCCACCGAGGGCAGTGCGTCGAGCAGTTGGACGCTCATCGCCTGGTCGCCGCGGTGGCCGGCGGCGACGCCGAACTCGACCCGCTGGCCCGGCCGCAGCGTGGTGACGCCCGCGGGCAGCGCCTTGGTGTGGACGAAGACCTCGCCGCCGTCGTCGCGCGACAGGAAGCCGTAGCCCTTCGTCTCGTTGAACCACTTGACCTGGCCGGTGGGCATCTCGAACAGTCCTCGGTATCGGGTGCGTGCGGCCCCCTCGGGCCGCGGGTGGATGTGCGGACGGGCGCCCCTGGCGGGCGGCCGGTTTCGCTCAGTGGAGCAATGATCCCTCAGCGTTCACCGGAACGGCGAAGGGATTCCGGACCGGGGCGCGGCCGTGCCTCGCGCCTGCTGCGCCGTCCACTGGCTCACACCCCCGATCGGTGACGGGCGGGCGTTCGTGGACCATCCGTCAGGTCCGCCCGCGCGATGGCTGCATACCCGGGCGCGGCGAGGGTCGAAACTCCTTGCGCGCAGGGAGTTGCGCGCTGTGACGCGTGGCCGGTCAGGCGGGGTCGGCCAGGTGGTCGGAGAGCCAGCCGAGCGAGGTCGGGAGCATCCGGGACCAGGTGCTGAAGTTGTGGCCGCCGCTGTCCAGGGTGATCGCGGAGACCTTGGTCGCGGTGCCCTTCGCGGCGGCCCGGAACCGCTCGGTCTGGTCGTAGTAGTCGCCGTCGCCCTCCCGGCTGCCGCCGACCAGCAGCGCGGTGGCCGGCGCGGGCAGGTGGGCCAGGCGCCATGCGAGGTCGGCCCGGTCGCGGCGGGCCCCGTCGCCGCCGAACAGGTCCCCGGTGGTCGGGTCCTCGGCGGCCCGGTAGTAGCCGGACAGCGACACCGCGGCGGCGAACACGTCGGGGTGGCGCATCGCCAGTTTCAGCGCGCAGTAGCCGCCGGTGGAGTTGCCGATCACCCCGAGGGAGCCGGGCCCGGTCGCGATCCGGTAGGAGGCGCGCAGCGCGGCGGGCACGTCGGCGCTGAAGTAGCGGTCGCTCTGCGGGCCGCCCGGCACGTCCTCGCACTCGGTGTCGCGGGGCATCGCCGGGGAGGGCCGCATCAGCACCAGCACGGTCGGCCTGGCGCTGCCCCGCTCGGTCAGCTTCAGCTGCACGGACGGGTAGTTGAGCTTGGTGACCAGGTTCTTCGCGTCCCCGGGGAAGCCGGTGATCGCGATCACCGCGGGGAAGCGCCGCTCCCGGTAGCCGGGCTGGAAGTACTGCGGCGGCAGGTAGACGTAGCCCTCGGTGGACAGGCCGGTGGACGCCCCGGGCAGCCGGACCTTCTCCAGCCGGCCGACCTGCTCGGGGGCCCGGCCGGTGGCGCCGGTGCCCTGGACGTTCTCGGTGGACAGCTGCTGGACGCCCGGGTCGCGGCCGAGCAGCTGGTTCTGGATGGTCACCGGGCCGTCCGCGCCGGTGCCCAGCAGGTCGTCCCAACTGCTGTAGAAGGCGAAGTAGTTGTTGGCCAGCAGGGCGAGCGTGCAGAGCACCGACAGCTGGGTGCCGGCGATGGTGCCGAGCCGGCCCAGCACCGGCAGCCAGCCGCGCCCGGCCAGCCGGGGCCAGAGCAGGACGGTGCCCGCCACCGCCAGCACCGACAGCAGTGCCGACAGCGCCAGCACCTTGTGACTGGTCAGTCCCATCCCGCCGCTCGCCCCGCTCGTCCGTCGCCGTTCCCGCTCTTGTTCCGATCATCAGCATGCCTGAGGGATTCCTGGGAATCCTGAGCGTTCAGTCGGAGTGCGCGTCGCCGCGCCCCCGCCGAACGGAGTCGCCGCGCCCCCGCCGAACGGAGGGGGCGCGCGGTGGGAGAATCGGGGGAGCGACCCGCGCGAAGGAGTGGTGAGAGTGAGCGACCGGCCCGGCAGCACCGGAGACGTCCTGGTCCGCGTCGGCGGCATCGTGTTCGGCCTCGGCATGCTGTCCGTCGTCGCGGTCTTCGTGCCGTACGTCTTCGACCTGACCAGGCTGCCGTCCTTCGCGTACTGGCTGGCGATGCTGATGCCGCTGGGCCTGCTGGTGGCGCTGTCCGGCCTGTTCGCCGACGCCCGGGCGGGCGCCCGGCGGCGGCGCGCGAAGCAGGTCGCCGCCGCGGGCTGAGCGCCGCGGGCCGGGCGGCGACGGGCCGGCGGGCCCTACGCGGCCAGGTGGCCGGCCAGCCAGGCGGGGAACTCGGTGAGGTCGCGCAGCACCGCGTCCGCGCCGGCCGCGGTCAGCTCGGCCGCGCCGTACGGGCCGGTGGCCACCCCGACCGCGACGGCCTCGGCCGCCCGGGCACCGCGGATGTCGCCCAGGTGGTCGCCGACGTAGACGTCCGCGCCGTGCGCGCGCAGCGCCTCGCCCTTGGTCTCCGCCCACAGGTCGCCGACCAGCGCGTCCACCTCCAGCCCGAAGGCGTCCAGGTGGCGGCGGGCGTTCGGCTCCCACTTGCCGGTGATCACCAGCACCCGGCCGCCCGCCGCCCGGACGGCGGCCACCGCGGCCAGCGCCCCGGGCAGCTCCAGCGTCGGCGCGATGGCGTGCTCGACGTACAGCTCCCGGTAGCGCTCCACCACCGCGTCCAGCCGCTCCGCCGGGTACCAGTTGGCGAGCTCCCGCACCAGCGGCGGCCCCAGCCGGCTGACCACCAGGTCGGAGTCGATGACGGTGCCGGTCTCGGCGGCCAGCACGTCGTAGGTGGCCTTGATGCCGGGGCGGGTGTCGAGGAGCGTCATGTCGAGGTCGAAACCGACGGTGAGAGCCATGCCGCCAGCCTAGCCAGCGGGGTTTCCGGCCGGAAAAGCCGGGGGCAAAACCGCATTGCGGACATACTTGCCCGTACCGCCCCCGCTGCCCGCCCCGTCCGACCGCTCCGTCCGACCGCCGCCGGAGGTCCCAGGTGCCACCCCCGCTCTCCCGCCGGGCCGCCCTCGCCGGGCTCGGCGCCGCCCTGCTCGCCGGCTGCGGCCCGCACGTGCTGCCCGCCGAACCGCCGCCGTCCGGTTCCGGCACCGGCACCGCACCCGGTGCCGCACCCGGCACGCCCACCGCGCCCGTGCCCAGCCCGAGCCCCAGCCCGCGCCCCGACGTCACCGTGGCCTCGGCCGACGGCCCGGTCACCGTGCCCGGCGGGGCGGTGCGGGTGGTCGTCCTGGGCACCGCCGAACTGGACTCCGCGATGACCCTGGGCATCACCCCCGTCGGCGCCGCCAAGGCCCCGCTGGACGCCGCGCTGCCCGACTACTGGCCCGCCTCCCGGCTGGCCGGGGTCGCCGTGGTCGGCGACGTCGGGGCCGCCCCCGACACGGCGGCGATCGCCGCCCTGCGTCCGCAGCTGATCCTCACCGACCTGACCCGCGACGCCGACCGCACCGGGGCGCTGCGTGCGGTCGCCCCGACCGTCGCCACCCGGACCACCGGCGCGTCCTGGAAGGAGGACTTCCAGCTGCACGCCACCGCCCTGGACCGGCGCGAACAGGCCGCCGCCGTGGTCGCCGCGTACGGGCGGCACGTCGACCAGGCCCGGGGCGCGCTGGACGCGGCCGGGGCCGCCGGGACGCGGATCAGCCTGGTCCGGTTCGTCGAGGGCTCGCCCGGCGTCCGGCTCTACGCCCGGCAGAACTTCCCCGGCAGCGTCCTGTCCGACCTCGGCCTGCCCCGCCCCGACGCGCAGAACGCCGACCGGCCCGACCTCGGGACCGCCCCCGAGCAGCTCACCGCCGCCGACGGCGACCTGCTGCTGTACGCGGGCTACGGCGACCCCGGCCGCAACGGCCTGACCGCCGCCCTCGCCTCCCCCGCCTGGCACGCCCTGGGCGCCGTCCGCGCGCACCGCGCCTTCCCGGTCGACGACCAGCTGTGGTTCCAGGGCGTCGGCTACACCGGCGCGCACTTCCTGATCGCCGAACTCCTGCACGTCCTGGGCGCCGACTGAACCCGGGCCGGGCCGTCAGCCCCGCGGCGCATCAGCCCTCACGGCGCGTCAGCCCCCGCGGCGCGTCAGCCCTTGCGGCGGCGCAGCGTCACCGCCAGCACGAACAGCGCCGTCAGCAGCGCCGCCACCCGCAGCACGCCCGGCGCGGCCGCCCAGGTGATCGCGCCCGCGTCCGTCCCCGGGGACAGCGGGCTGCCCCAACGGCCCTTCTCCCGGCCCCAGTTCCACACCGTCAGGCCGGTCACCGTGATCAGCGGGATGCCCAGCACGGCGAACTTCTTCATCAGGTCGGTCCAGCCCCGCGACAGGTACGCCACCGCCCAGCCGAGCAGCATCACCAGCAGCATGCCGGTCGCCGCCCCGCCCAGCAGCAGGGCCGCCCCGAGCAGCAGCAGCGGCGCGGGCTTCCGCACCCCCGCCGCCGCGGGCGGCGGCGCCGACGGGGCGTCGGGGGCGCCCTTCGGCCTGCCGAACAGCGCCGCCAGGACGATCCGGCCCACCCCCGGCCGCGGCTTCCCGGGCTCGGGCGCCGGCCCGGCCTCCGGCTCCGGCTCCGGCTCCGGCGCGGAGCCGGGGCCGGGGTCGGGTTCCGGTGCGGGCTCGGGCTCCGCCGGGTCGTCGTAGGTGACGGTCCATCCTGGGCTGCCCGCGCCGGGCCCCGGGCCGTCCAGGTCCTCCGTGTACGCGAAGACCTGGTCGACCTCGGCCGGGGAGGACCGGGGCGGCGCCGCCGGGGACGGCTTCGCCGGCGGGGGCACCACCGGGGGCCGGGCCGGAGCCGGGGGCGCTGCCGGTCGGGCCGGGGGCGCTGCCGGTCGGGCCGGGGGCGCGGGGTCCGGCGCGTCCACCGCCTGCTTGGGCAGGTAGACGCTGTCCCCGCCGTCCGCCCCGTCCACCGGTCCGCCCTCGCGCCACCAGGAGCCGCCCGCCATCGCCCCGTCACCCGCCCTCACGTCCACGAACCCGCCGCCCACCGAGACGGTACCCACCCGCACCCTCCCGAAGCGAGCGCCGTCCGGCCCTGGGACACTGCCCACCGTGCGCACGACCCACTGGGACGCGGGGGACCCGCGCCGCCTGTTCCCCGCCCTCGACGACCCGTCAGCCCTGCTGCCGCCCCTGCGCGCCGCCGCCGGGGCGCTGCGCGAGTTCGCCGAACGCTTCGGCGGGGACTGGCAGTTGAGCTGGCACGAGCTGCCCGCCGGGCTCTGCGGCCTGTCCGGGTACGCCGAGGGGCCCGGCATGTGGTGCGAAGCCGAACTGGACGCCCCGCGCGACCCGCTCGAATGGCACCCGCTGCCCGGACCGCCCTGGGAGCTGTCCGTCCGGACCGCGGTGCGCTGCGCGGCGCCGGTCGACTGCGGCTCGCACCGCGTCCACGAACTGCCCGAGCGCGCCTTCGACGACCCGGTGGCCGCCGTCACCGCACTCGCCGAGGGCGTCCGGTGGGCCGTGGAGCGCGCCCTCGCCGCGCCGCCCGACAGCTGGGCCCGGCACGCCCGGCGCTGCTGAGCGGGCCCGCCGGCCCCGCCCCGGCGGGCGCCCCGGCCCTGCTCGGCGGGCACCGGTTCACCCCGAGTTCCGCCGCCGTTCTGGGCCCGGACGGGAGGCGTTGACTAGTCTGGACCGGATGACCGCACCGCAGAGCGCGCCGCGCGCCACCCGCGCCACCGCCCCCCGCACCCTGGCCGAGGAACTCCGCGGCCGGGGCGACGAGGCCGTCGCCGCGCTGCTCAGGGCCCGCCCGGACCTGCTGAACCCGGTGCCGACCGACCTCACCCAGCTGTCCGCGCGGCTCTCCAGCCGGGCATCCGTGCTGCGCGCCCTGGAACGGCTCGACCGGTTCACCCTCCAGGTCGCCGAGGCGCTCGCCGCCGCCCCCGAGGGCGCCTCCGACACCACCGTGCGCAACCTGCTGACCGGGCCCGCCCGGGTCAAGCCGCACCCCGGCGCCGAACCCGTCGACCGGGCCGCCGTCGCCGCCGCCTTCCCCGCCGCGCTCGACCGACTGCGCGAACAGGCCCTGCTGTGGGGCCCGGACTCCGCGCTGCGCCTGGTGCTGGCCGTCCGCGAGGCGCTCGCCCCCAGCGCGCTCAACCCCGGCCGCACCGGCCTCGGCCCCACCTTCGCCGAGGCCACCACCGGCATGTCGCCCGCCCGGCTGCAACAGCTGCTGGCCGGCGCCGGCCTGCCGCCCACCCCGGACCCGGTCTCCGCCGTCGCCGCGCTCACCGCCCTGCTCGGCGACCGCAAGCGGCTGGGCGCCCTGCTCGACCAGGCCCCGCCGCCCGCCCACGGCCTGCTGGAACGCCTGGTCTGGGGCCCGCCCACCGGCACCGTGCCGGACGCCGCCCGGCAGGTCACCGCCGAGGAGGCCCGCAGCCCGGTCGAGTGGCTGCTCGCCCGCGGCCTGCTGCTGCCCTCCAGCCCCACCTCCGTCGTGCTCCCCCGCGAGCTCGCCCTGCACCTGCGCGGCGGCCGCACCCACCGCACCGCCGACCCGGCCCCGCCCGCCGTCGCCCCCGTCGTCGAGCGCGACCCGGCCACCACCGACCGCACCGCCGCCGGACAGGCCCACGCCGCCGTCCGCACCGTCGAGGAACTCCTCGAAGCCTGGAGCCTCACCCCGCCGCCCACCCTGCGGGCCGGCGGCCTCGGCGTGCGCGACCTCAAGCGCGCCGCCGTCCTGCTGGAGGGCTCCGAGGCCGACGCCGCGTTCTGGATCGAACTCGCCCACACCGCGGGCCTGCTCGCCCCCGACGGCGAGGTCGACGAGGTGTGGGCCCCGACCCCCGCGTACGACGGCTGGCTCCAGCAGGACACCGCCGAACGCTGGACGCTGCTCGCCCGCGCCTGGCTCGCCGCCACCCGGATCGGCCGGCTCACCGGCACCCCCGACGGCAAGGGCCGACCGCGCGCCGCCCTCGGCCCCGAACTCGACCGCACCCTCGCCCCGTCCGTGCGCCGCGCCGCGCTGACCCGGCTCGCCGAACTCCCGCCCGGCACCGCCGCCGCCGCCGACGCCCTGCTGCCCGCCCTGCGCTGGCACCGCCCGCTGCGCGGCGGACCCACCGGCCCCGACGGCCACGACCTGCGCGACCAGCTCACCGGCTGGACGCTGCACGAGGCCGAACTGCTCGGCGTCACCGGCCGCGGCGCCCTCGCCGCCCCCGCCCGCGCCCTGCTCGACGGCGCCGACCCCGCCCCCGTCCTGGCCCCGCTGCTGCCCGAGCCGCTCGACCACGTCATCCTGCAGCCCGACCTCACCGCGATCGCCCCCGGCCCGCTGCTCACCCCGCTCGCCCAGGCCCTCGCCCTCGCCGCCGACATCGAGTCCAAGGGCGGCGCGACCGTCTACCGCTTCACCCCCGACTCCGTCCGCCGCGCCCTCGACGCCGGACGCACCGCCGCCGACCTGCAAGCCTTCCTGGCCCAGCACTCCCGCACGCCCGTCCCGCAGCCGCTCGCCTACCTGATCGACGACGTCGCCCGCCGGCACGGCATCCTCCGGGTCGGCGCCGCCTCCTCCTACCTGCGCTGCGACGACCCGCGCCTGCTCGGCGAGGTGCTCGCCGACCGGCGCGCCGCCGAACTCCGGCTGCGCCTGCTCGCCCCGACCGTCCTCGCCGCCCAGGCCGGGCCCGAGACGCTGCTCACCGTCCTGCGCGCCATGGGCTACGCGCCCGCCGCGGAATCCGCCGAGGGCGACGTCGTCATCACCCGCCCCGACAGCCGCCGCACCCCGCCGCGCACCCCGCCCCTGCCCGTCCCCGACGGCCCCGCCCGCCCCGACGACGCCCTGCTCGGCGCCGCCGTCCGCGCCATCCGGGCCGGCGACCGGGCCGCGACCGCCGTCCGCAAGGACGCCGTGGCCGGCCCCGCCGCGAACAGCGCCGTCCCGCGCACCGCCGCCGCCGACACCCTGGCCGCCCTGCAGACCGCCGTCCTGCTCGGCGAACGCATGTGGATCGGCTACATCAACGCGGAAGGGCTCTCCTCCCAGCGCGTCATCGACCCGGTCAAGGTCGAGGGCGGCTTCGTCACCGCCTACGACCACCTCTCCGACGAGGTCCGCACCTTCGCCCTGCACCGCATCACCGGCGTCGCCGAGGTCGAGGAGTAGCCCCGCCCGGGGAGCCGGAACCGGAGAACGCGAAACCGGGGGCGCGGGGAACCGCGCGGCCGACCGAGCACGCACGGCCGGATCGCGGAGCAGGACACGGACTCGCACTGTCCCGCGATCCTGCTGACGTGCTCCTCCCGCCGTGCCCCCGGGTCCCGCGCCT
Organism: Kitasatospora sp. NPDC057198; assembly: GCF_042670125.1. NCBI lineage: Bacteria > Bacillati > Actinomycetota > Actinomycetes > Kitasatosporales > Streptomycetaceae > Kitasatospora > Kitasatospora sp. NPDC057198. The sequence continues at coordinate 23,383 of NZ_JBHUWH010000003.1, forward strand.
ACTTGCCCGCGTGCTGCTTCGCGTCCTCTTCGGCCTTCTGCTTCTTCGCCTCGTCCACGATCGCGTGCGGGTCCGGCATCTTCGGCTCGACGCCCGTCAGCAGGCCGGTGCCGGTGAAGGCGACGGTGCCGATCAGGCCGCCGGGCTGGCCGATGTCGGCGACCTGGTCGAGGGCCATGGCCTCGGTGTCGGCGGCGTGGGCGGGCGCCGCCCCGAGGGCGGTGGCGAGGGCCGCGCCGGAGAGTGCCAGGCCGGCCAGGAATCGGTTGGGCTTGATCATGCCCTGTCCAACGAGCGAGCCCGGCGCGGGTCACTGTTGCGGCGGGTCGGCTTCCGCTTCAGGACGCGCCGGGGCCGCCGCAGGACCGGCGGTTAGACTGCGGAGCGACCGGGGGTGGTGGGTCCACCCGTGCGCACGGGCCGTGTCGGCCCCCGACAGGACCGAAACCGTGACCACTACCTCCGCCTTGCAGCCCCCCGCCGCCCGTGGGGCCGCGGCCCGCGCGTCCGGGGTCCGGGTCCGGCTGTCGTCCCGCCGGTCCCGCACCGTGCTGCTGACCCTGCTGTGCTTCGCCGCCTGCCTGGCGCTGGGCGTCCAGCAGTGGACCTCGCTCCAGTTGGGCGGCTTCGACCTGGGCATCTTCGACCAGGGCGTGCGCGGCTACGCGCACTTCGGGCTGCCGGTGTCGACGCTGAAGAGCGTGCACCACGAGTTCCCGCCCGGGTTCTCGCTGCTCGGCGACCACTTCTCGCCGGTGCTGGCGCTGCTCGCCCCGCTGTACTGGATCTGGGACGACCCGCGGATGCTGCTGGTCGGCCAGGCCGCGCTGTACGCGGCGGGCGTCCCGCTGGTGCGCCGGATCGCGACCCGGGCGTTCGCGGACGCGGAGCAGCGGGTCCGCACCCGGGTGCGGGACGTCGCGGCGCTGGTGTACGGCCTGGGCTGGCCGCTGCTGATCTCCTCCCGGAGCGGTTTCCACGAGGTGGGGTTCGCCGTCCCGCTGTTCCTGCTGCTGTTCGAGCGGGCGGGGGCGCGGCGCTGGGGCGGGGCCGCCCTCGCGGCGCTGCTGCTGTGCGCGACCAAGGAGGACGTCGGCCTGGCGGTGGGCGCCTTCGGCGCGGTGCTGCTGTGGCGCGAGCGCGGCGGCGCGGACCGGCGGGCCAAGGTGCTGGGCTGGGCGCTGCTGCTGGGCGGGCCGCTGTCCAGCGCGGTGGAGATCACCTACCTGATCCCGGCGATGGGCGGCGTCCCCGGCTACTACTGGAACTACGAGCAGCTCGGCGCGGACGGCGGCGAGGCGCTGCGGCACGTGCTGGGCAACCCCTGGCTGCTGGTCGAGTCGGCGTTCTCCAGCCCGCTGAAGCCGATGCTGCTGGGCTGGCTGGTGCTCACCACGGCCGCCCTCCCGCTGCGCTCGGGGACGGCCCTCGTCGCGCTGCCGCTGCTGGCCGAGCGGGTGTTCTCCGACAACCCGAACCACTGGTCGATCGCCCGGCACTACGACGCCTTCCTGTGGCCGATCCTGGTGACCGCCGCGATCGAGGCCCTGGGCGTGCTGTGGTCCCGCGGCCTGCACAGGCGGGCCCGCCGCCTCGGCACCACCGCCGCCGTCCTCTCCCTGGCGGCCTCCGCCGCCCTCGGCCTGTACCACCTGGCCGTCCCGTACGAATGGCAGCCGAAGGCCCCCACCGCGGCACTGGCCCGGGCGGCGAAGCTGATCCCGGACGGGGCCACCGTCGAGGCCGACAACCAGATCGCCCCGCGGCTGACCAACCGCACGAAGGTGATGCTGGCCGACGGCACCCCGCGCGGCCAGGAGTACGTCATCCTGCGCTACACCCAGCGCGCCTTCCCGTTCCAGCGCGACCCGGAGCAGGCCGAGTACCGCGCCCTGCTGCTCGCCCACGGCTACCAGGAGCTCTTCGACCAGGACGGCGTCACCCTGCTGCACCGCACCGGCACCGGGACCGTCCCCGGCACCCACCTGCCCGGCCCCGGCTCCACCCCGTACGAGGAGAAGATCCCGCCGGACGTCGGCCACGACTTCTTCCTGGGCTGACCGCCGGGCCCGGTGGCCGCGCCGATGCGGCACACTGGAGGTTTGGCCCGCGCGGAAGGGGATGCACAGGCGTGGACGGACCGCTGATCGTGCAGAGCGACAAGACGCTGCTGTTGGAGATCGACCACCCGCGGGCGGCGGAGTGCCGGCGGGTGATCGCGCCGTTCGCCGAGCTGGAGCGGGCGCCGGAGCACGTGCACACGTACCGGGTGACGCCGCTGGGGCTGTGGAACGCGCGGGCGGCGGGGCACGACGCGGAGCAGGTGGTGGACGCGCTGGTGACGTACTCGCGCTACCCGGTGCCGCACGCCCTGCTGGTGGACGTCGCGGACACCATGGCGCGGTACGGGCGGCTGCAGCTGCAGAAGCACCCGGTGCACGGGCTGGTGCTGACCACCACCGACCGGCCGGTGCTGGAGGAGGTGCTGCGCTCGAAGAAGATCGCGCCGCTGGTGGGGGCCCGGGTCGACCCGGACACCGTGGTGGTGCACCCCTCGGAGCGCGGGCAGATCAAGCAGGTGCTGCTGAAGCTGGGCTGGCCGGCCGAGGACCACGCCGGGTACGTGGACGGCGAGGCGCACCCGATCGACCTGCGCGAGGACGGCTGGGAGCTGCGCCCGTACCAGCGGCACGCGGTGGACGGCTTCTGGCACGGCGGCTCGGGCGTGGTGGTGCTGCCGTGCGGCGCGGGCAAGACGCTGGTGGGCGCGGCGGCGATGGCGGAGGCCAAGTCGACGACGCTGATCCTGGTGACGAACACCGTCTCGGCCCGGCAGTGGAAGCACGAGCTGGTGAAGCGGACCTCGCTGACCGAGGACGAGATCGGCGAGTACAGCGGCACCCGCAAGGAGATCCGCCCGGTCACCATCGCCACGTACCAGGTGATGACGACCAAGCGGAAGGGCGTGTACGCGCACCTGGAGCTGTTCGACGCCCGCAACTGGGGCCTGGTGGTGTACGACGAGGTGCACCTGCTGCCCGCGCCGGTGTTCAAGTTCACCGCGGACCTCCAGGCCCGCCGCCGGCTCGGCCTGACCGCGACGCTGGTGCGCGAGGACGGCCGGGAGGGCGACGTGTTCTCGCTGATCGGCCCGAAGCGGTTCGACGCCCCGTGGAAGGAGATCGAGGCGCAGGGCTACATCGCGCCCGCCGACTGCTGCGAGGTGCGGGTGACGCTGACCGACTCCGAGCGGCTGGCGTACGCGACGGCCGAGCCGGAGGAGAAGTACCGGTTCTGCTCGACCACGGCGACCAAGCGCCGGGTGGTGGAGCGGCTGGTGGCCAAGCACGCGGGCGACCAGACCCTGGTGATCGGCCAGTACATCGACCAGTTGGACGAGCTGGGCGAGGCGCTCGGCGCCCCGGTGATCAAGGGCGAGACCTCGAACGCGCAGCGGGAGAAGCTGTTCGAGGCGTTCCGGTCGAAGGAGATCGGCGTGCTGGTGGTCTCGAAGGTCGCGAACTTCTCGATCGACCTGCCGGAGGCCACCGTCGCGATCCAGGTCTCGGGCACCTTCGGCTCCCGCCAGGAGGAGGCCCAGCGGCTGGGCCGGGTGCTGCGTCCGAAGGCGGACGGGCACGCGGCGCACTTCTACTCGGTGGTCGCCCGGGACACCGTCGACCAGGACTTCGCGGCGCACCGCCAGCGCTTCCTGGCGGAGCAGGGCTACGCGTACCGGATCGTCGACGCCGACGACCTCTGAGCGCGGCTAGAGCTTGACGCCGTCGCGCCCGAGGAACAGGACGCGCGCGGCGGTGTCGAGCACGATGCCGACGTTGCGGACGGCGTTGGCGACGGGGTGGCGGCGGCGCTCCTCGGCCGGGTGCGCGCCGTGGACGCGGGGGGCGCCCTTGGCCTGCGGGTTCACTCGTTCGGTGGTCATGTCTCCACGGTATGTTCACGACCGGGGCGGGCACATCGGCCGAAAGGCCCGTACCTGCGGTGGCGCGCCTCGTCCTGCGGGTGTACGGCCCCTACCCCGGCCCCCGGGGGTTCCCCGGGGGCGCGGGTCAGCGGCGCAGCGCCTCGGCGGGCTGGATCCGGGCGGCCCGCCAGGCGGGGTAGACCCCGGCCAGGACGCCGGTGGCCAGGCCGATCGCGGGGGCGGCGGCCACGGTGAGCGGGTGCAGGACGGGCGTCCAGTCGCGGACGACCGCGATGGCGACGACGGTGCCGGTGCCGAGGCAGGTGCCGACGAGCCCGCCGAGCGCGCCGAGCGCCCCGGACTCGGTGAGGAACTGCAGGGTGACGTGCCGGCCGCGGGCGCCGAGGGCCCGGCGCAGCCCGATCTCGCCGGTGCGCTCCAGGACGGCGACCAGGGTGGTGTTGGCGATGCCGACGGCGCCGATGGCCAGGCAGACCGCGGCGAGCAGCAGGAACAGCTGGTCGAGGTCGGAGGTGACCTCCTCGCGCAGGCTGCGCGGATCGGGCGGCGAAACGGACTTCAGGTACTCGGGGTGGTCGGGCCGCAGCGCGGTGGGCGCCTCGTCGGCGACCTGCGCGGCGGCGCCCATCCGGGTGCTGACGATCATGCGGGCGCCGGAGTCGGGGAGGCCCCAGATCCGTTCGGCGGTGGTGCGGGGGACGAGCACGGCGAGCGCGAACTCGGGGCGGCGCGGGCTGTCGTCGATGACGCCGACCACGGTGAAGGGCTGGTCGCCGACGAAGACGGCGGGGTGGGTGTCGAGGGTGGTGATGCCGAGCCGGTCCGCGACGGAGGAGCCGATCACGGCGACCTCCCCGTCGACGGCGGCGGGCAGCCCGTCGTAGAGCCGGCCCTCGGTGACGTGCGCCCCGGCGGCGAGCAGGGCGCCGGGCGAGGCGGCGACCACGGAGATCCGTTCGCCGCTCCCGGCGCCGGTGCCGACGGGCGAGGAGCGCACCGGGTCCTGGGTGCGGACCGTCCAGTGCACCCCGGCGTGCTCGACGCCGCCGAGCCGCTCGATCCGCCGGTCGGCGTCGGCGGGGAAGGCCGGTCCGGCGAACTCGTCCTGTTGCCGGGCGATGTCCTCGACGTCGACCTGGGTGGCGGTGAGCGGGTCGAAGCGGGAGCCGATCTGCGAGGAGGTGGTGGCGGTGAGCCCGAGGACGGCGACGAAGGTGCCGACGCCGAGGACGGTGCCGAGGGCGGTCAGCGCGGACCGGGCGGGGCGCTGCAGCATCCCGGCCAGTGCCTCGGAGAACAGGTCGCGAACGGTCAGCCGGGACGGTTCGACCGTCCGGCGGCGCCTCATGCCCGCGCCTGTTCGGTGAGGACGCCGTCGCGGATGGCCAGCACCCGGCTGCCGCGGGCGGCGACGGCCGGGTCGTGGGTGATCACCAGCACGGTCATCCCCTCGGCGTGCAGGTCGTCGAGCAGCCCGAGCACGTTCTCGGTGTTGGCGCTGTCCAGGTTGCCGGTCGGCTCGTCGCACAGCAGGATCGACGGCCGTCCGACCAGGGCCCGGGCGATGGCGACGCGCTGGCGCTCGCCGCCGGACAGCCGGGTGGGCAGCGCGGCGGCGCGGTGCCCGAGGCCGACCTGGCGCAGCGCCTCGCGGGCGCGGGCCAGGCGCTGCCGGGGCTTCTCGGCGCGGTAGACCATGGCGAGGGCGACGTTCTCGGCGGCGCTGCGGTGCGGCAGCAGGTGGAAGGACTGGAACACGAAGCCGATCCGGCGTCCGCGCAGCGCGGTGCGGTCGGCGTCGCCCAGGCTCGCGGTGTCGATGCCGTCGAGCAGGTAGCGGCCGGCGGTGGGGCGGTCGAGCAGCCCCGCGATGTTCAGGAAGGTCGACTTGCCGGAGCCGGACGGGCCGATCACGGAGACGAACTCCCCGCGTCCGACGGTCAGTTCGGACGGCCGGAGGGCCTCGACGGCGGGCGGCCCCGGGTAGCTGAGGCCGACCCCGCGGAACTCGATCACCGGCGGCCCGGCCGGGTCCCGGACGGTTCCCGGCCCGGTCACGGCCTGCTGCCCTTGCGCACCCCGGTGACGACCCGTTCGCCCTCGGCGAGGGCCGCGCCGCCCTCGGGGGCGACCTCCACGTAGCCGTCGCCGGTGGTGCCGGTCCGCACCGGCACCGTGCGCCGCCGCCCGTCGGGCTCCAGGACGGCGAGCGTGGTGCGGCCGTCGGCCCCGGCGGTCACCGCGGTGACCGGGACGACCAGGACCGGCCCGTCGGTGGCGGCGGCCTCGACGGTGAGCCGGACGTCCTGGCCCGCGAGCCGGCCGTCGAGCGGCCCGTCGGGCTGGACGACCATCGGGTAGCCGCCCGGCACGCCCTGCCCGACCCCCTGCCCGACCCCCTGCGCGGTACCGCCCTGCGCGCCGCCGTCCTGCGCGGCCGGGGCCGGCTGGCCGGGCTGGTCGGCGACCGAGAGCACCTTCGCGGACGCCTGCACGCCGCTCACCTCGGAGACGATCTCGACCCGCTGGCCGGGCCGGACCAGCCCCTTCTGATAGGCGAGCAGGCTGCCGCGGACCTCCAGCGCGCCCGCCGAGACGGTCAGCACGGTGCCGGACACCCTGCTGCCGACCTTCACCGCCACGCCGTCCACCCGGGCCGGGAAGCCGGACAGGAAGACCAGTTCGGCTGCGGGCACCATCGGTCCGTCGGCCGCCCGGAGTTCGGCGAGCGCCTTCCGGGCATCGGCCAGGTCCTGTCCGGCCCGGTCGAGCGCCCGCTGCGCCGCCCGGTCGCCGGCCGGGGCGGCGGCCCTGGCGTCGGTGGCGTCCTGGACGGCGCGCTCGCCCTGGGTGACCGCCTGCTCGGCGGCCTTCAGCGCGGCACCGCCGTCCGCGGCGGCGGGCAGCGGGTCGTAGCCCAGCGAGCGGTAGAACGCGGTGACGGCGGCCTTCGTCCCGGCGCCGTACACGCCGGGCCGGTCGCCGCCGCTGCGGTGGCCGAGCGCGGCCAGCGCCTGCTGGAGCTGGGCGACGTCGTCGCCGGTGACGCCCGGCTTGAGGTCCCGGTACACCGGCAGCGCGCCCTGCAGGGCGAAGACCGGGCGCCCCGACACCTCCGCCAGCAGCCTGCCCTGCTCGACCGGGCTCCCGGCCGGGAGCGGCAGCCTGGTGACCACCGCCCCGCCCGCCGCACCCGAGACCACCGGCGCGACCTCCACCGACTGCCCCGCGACGACCGTGCCGCGCAGGATCACCGAGTCCTTCAGCACCCGCCGCTCGACCTGCGCCGTCAGCACGTCGGGCGGCGGCGGGGCGCTGTCCGCCGCCACCTGCGCGGGCGACTTCACGAACGCCGCCGCCCCGATCCCCGCCCCGGTCAGCAGGACCGCGCCGACCGCGATCCCCACCACCCAGCGCCGCCGGCTGCCGCTCCCGTGCTCGCGCCCGGTCGTCTCGTCAGGATGCTGTTCCACCGATGTCCTTCGTTCCGGGGCCGCCGCGGCCGGTCGCCGACCTCGGCCGAGGGGCCCTCAACTCCGCCGTTCCACAGAAGAACCGCCAGGTGCCGCCCGCCGGGCGGTCCCGTCCCCGCGCCCCGGGAGACGCACCCGTCCCCCGCCCGGCGGCCGTCAGTAGGCCGGCCCGCCGTCCCCGCCCGGCGGGGCGACGCAGGCGCGGTAGGCGGCCAGCGCGGTCGGGTCCTCCTGGAGCTTGCGGGCCAGCGCGTCGTCGAGGTCGACCTGCCGCCCGGACGGATCCGGGTCCGGGTACTCGGGCACCCCGTGCTCGCGCATGCAGCGCGCCTCGTCCTTCGCCGCCTCCGGGTCGACCTTCCGCGGGGTCGGGCTCGGCCGGACGGAGGCGCACTTCTCCTCGGCCCGGATCCCGACCTCCACCGGTGTCCGGTCCTTGTCGAGGACCGTGTCCGTGTCGGGGTTGGTCGTCATGACGGCGCCCTCGGCAACCATGCAGGCGATGTACGCCTTGCTCTCGGGCCGGACGGAGGCCGCGGCTGCGGAGGTCGTCTCCTGGTCGTCCGGCGTTCCACGGGTACAGCCCGCCAGCAGCAGGGACGCCCCCAGGAGCGCCCCGACCGCCACGGTCGCGGCCCGCCGTGTCCGTTGTGCCCGCATGGCTCCCGCCCCTCGCCCGGACCGACCGCATCGCCGTCAACTCGCGGTAATAGTAGGAGGGTTGACGGAAAGAGGTAACTGTCCGAACGGACAGTGGCCGACCCGTTCGGGCACGTGCTGAACTCCCTGGGCCGGAGCCGCACCGTCGCGCCGGGTCTGAGCGTCGCCGCGCCGAGCACCGGCGCGCTCGCCACGGCCGGCACCGCGTCCGCCGGGTTCGGCCTGCACTACCACCGAACCAGGGCGTCTGCGACTGGGTTCCCGAGTGCACGAAGAGCAGCGCCTCCAGCGACTTCAAGAACCGGATCCCCTCCGCGTCCTTCGTCCGATCCGCCGGACGGAACCGACGCACCCGCCCCGCCCGTGGAGGCCCCCGATGAACCGTCCCCGCCCCGTCGCGGCCGGCCTGCTGCTCGTGGCCGTCCTGCTCACCGCCGGCTGCGACGGCGACGCCAAGTCCTCCGACAGCGGCGAGCCCTCCATCGGCACTCCCGCCCAGCTGCTCGACAGCAACCAGGTCGCCTTCCCGCTCCAGGCGTACGAGGCGAGCCCGCAGCAGGTGGCCGTCCTCGAACAGGCCCAGGACGTGCTGATCGGCCAGTGCATGAAGCGCTTCGGCTTCGACTTCCGGCCGATGCCCGCCTCCCCGCCGGACGAGGTGGGCCGCAACGCCTTCCGCTACGGCGTCTCGGACCCGGCCCTGGTCGAGAAGTACGGCTACGGCCGCCCGCACGGGACGACCCGGCCCGACGCCGGGCGGCCGAGCATGGGGCCGAACGAGCAACTGGTGCTCAGCGGCGGCGACTCGCTCACCCCGCAGGACCTCCCGAACAACCAGGAGGGGGCGGAGAAGCGCGGCGGCGGCACCGAGGTCAACGGCCGGCGGGTCCCGATCGGCGGCTGCGGCACCGAGTCCGCGCTGAAGCTGTACTCCCCGACCGCCGCCACCGTGGACATCCAGTTCGCGCAGAACCTGGAGCAGCAGGCCAACAGCGACTCCCGCAGGGACTCCCGGGTGGTCAAGGTGGTCGCCGACTGGTCCGCCTGCATGGCCGGCAGGGGCTACCGCACCGGCAACCCGCTCACCGCGATCAAGGACATCGGTCTCGGCGGCGACCGGATCTCCTCCCCCGAGGCCGTCACCGCCGCCCGCGCCGACCTCGACTGCAAGCGCAGCACCAACCTGGTCGGCATCTGGTCCGCCGTCGAGACCGCCTACCAGAAGCGCCTGGCCGAGAAGAACGCCCAGACCCTCGAACTGGCCCGCACCCAGCAGGACGAGCGGATGCGGCTGGCCGATTCGCTGCTGCACCCCTGAGCAACCGGCTGCCCGCCGACTCCCTTATCGAATAGGCGAGTCGGTGTGCTGCTGGTACTGGCCGAAGGGGCGGTCACCGTCCCGCCGCCACCATGTCGGACTCCTCGGTCCGGGGTGTCCGCCCCGCGCCGGACCGGTCCGGTGTTCGCCCCGGCCGACTCGGACGGGGACTTCTCCGACGACACCCACTCCGGTTCCACGTCATCGGCCGCCTTCGCCGACCAGGTCTCGTCGGCCTACCGGGGCTGACCCCGGCGGGGCACGCGTGAGCCGCTCCCTGCCCGTAAGCGCCGGGCAGGGAGCGGCCACCGACATCATCGCACCCGCGCGCCCAGCGCCCCCGGCCGGGAGAAGGACCACTCGTAGGCGATCACCGCTATCTCCACCCTGGTCCGCAGGGAAAGCTTCTTGGCGATCGACCCGAGGTGGAATTTCACGGTGCTTTCCGAGATTCCCAGGTTCCGGGCGATCATCCGGTTGGACAGGCCGTCCGGCAGCAGGGCGAGGACCTCCGCCTCCCGTTCGCTCAGACCACCCACCCGGTCGAGCGCCGCCCGGACCCAGTACGGCACTTCGGCCTCGGCCTCGGCCGCTCTCGCAACTCTTTCCATTGCGCCACCCCCGCCACCCCCGTGGTCCCGGAATTCTCGGAGCGCCCGCCGGAAGGCCGCCGGGAACTCCCGGCGATCCTACCTATGGTCCAGACCATTCATCCGGGAAAGCCGAAATCCCGTACGGGTAAAGGAACATCGGGGTGGAACTCCGCACCGGACGCACCGGCGCCCCCGGGGCGGCGATCCGTGCACGGCTATACTGTCCGGTCTGCCCCTCCCGAACCGTGGTGCCAGCACCTCCGGCAGCCGTGGGAGTGCCGGCCGTTCGGCAACCGGCCGGTGTCCTTTCACCGTGAGCCCAGACGAGTCCGCCGCCCCCTTGTGCCGGGCGGCCGGGAAGGTCAGCCGTGCACTCCCCCACCCCTACCAACACCGCCGCGCCCACCGCCGACAGCGGCGCCGACACCGGTCCGCTCGGCCGCGAGCGCGCCCACCTGGCCGCCTCCAGGGCCGCGCTGACCGCGATGCGCGAGGACGTCGAGGCGCTCGACCTGCGCGACGTGGCGGGCACCTGGGTGTCCGCCCAGGTGCTGCAGAAGCAGATCGACGAGCGGATCAAGGCCCTCGCCGACCTCTCCCACACCCCGCTGTTCTTCGGCCGCCTCGACTACCTGCACGCGATCAGCGAGGCCGCGTCCGAGGGCAGCGGCGGCGAGCGCTTCTACATCGGCCGCCGCCACGTGCACGACGCCGGCGGCGACCCGATGGTGATCGACTGGCGCGCCCCGGTCTCCCAGCCGTTCTACCGGGCCAGCCGCACCGAGCCGATGGACGTCGCCAAGCGCCGCCGCTTCGGCTACACCGGCGGCGAGTTGACCGCCTACGAGGACGAGAACCTCTCCGACCCGGACGAGGCCGACACCGGCTCCGCGCTGCTCGCCGCCGAGATCGAGAAGCCCCGCGTCGGCCCGATGCGCGACATCGTCGCCACCATCCAGCCCGAGCAGGACGAGATCGTCCGCGCCGACGTCACCGGCACCATCTGCGTCCAGGGCGCCCCCGGCACCGGCAAGACCGCCGTCGGCCTGCACCGCGTCGCCTACCTGCTGTACGCGCACCGCGAGCGCCTCGCCCGCACCGGCACCCTGGTGGTCGGCCCGAACCGCTCCTTCCTCCAGTACATCGAGCAGGTCCTGCCCGCCCTGGGCGAGTTGGACGTCGCCCAGGCCACCGTGCAGGAGCTCGTCGGCCACGTCGAAGTCCGCGGCACCGACAGCGCCGGCACCGCCCGGATCAAGGGCGACGCCCGGATGGCCCGCGTCCTGCGCAACGCCGTCCGGGCCGGGATCACCCTGCCCACCGAACCCTGCACGGTCGTCCGCGGCTCCCGCCGCTGGCGGGTGCCCGCGTACGAACTCGAGGAGATCGTACGGGAGTTGATGAACCGCGAGATCCGCTACGGGGCCGCCCTGGAGGCCCTCCCGCAGCGGATCGCGCACGCCGTCCTGGTCAAGATGGAGCAGGGCGGCGAAGCCCCCGACGACCGGGTGCAGGACGCCGTCGCCCGCAACGCCGCGGTCAAGGCCACCGTCAAGGCGTGCTGGCCCGCCGTCGACCCGGTCAAGCTGGTGCACCGGCTGCTCGGCGACCCGGAGTTCCTCGCCACCGCCGCGGACGGGATCCTGGACGCCGGTGAACAGGCCGCCCTGCTCTGGGCCAAGCCCCCGCGCAGTGCCCGCACCGCGCCCTGGTCCGCCGCGGACGCCGTCCTGATCGACGAGGCCGCCGACCTGGTCCACCGCACCCCCTCGCTCGGCCACGTGGTCGTCGACGAGGCCCAGGACCTCTCCCCCATGCAGTACCGGGCCGTCGGCCGCCGCTGCACCACCGGCTCCGCGACCGTCCTCGGCGACCTCGCCCAGGGCACCACCCCGTGGGCCACCGGCAGCTGGCAGGAGGCCCTGCACCACCTCGGCAAGGACGGCGCCCACGTCGAGGAGCTCACCCAGGGCTTCCGCGTCCCCGGCGAGGTCATCGCCTACGCCTCCCGCCTGCTGCCCGCCATCGCCCCCGGCCTGGCCCCCGCCACCTCCGTCCGCGACCTGCCCGGCTCACTCGTCCTGCGGCACGTCCCCGACGGGCTCGACACCGCCGTCCTGGACGCCTGCCGGGCCGCGCTGCGGCACGAGGGCTCGGTCGGCCTGATCGCGGCGGACGCCCGGATCCCGGCCCTGGCCGGGGCGCTCGGCGCCGCGGGGCTGCCCTTCCTCGACCCCGGCACCGAGACCACCGCCGAGGCCCGCCTCACCCTCGTCCCGGCCTCCCTCGCCAAGGGCCTCGAGTACGACCACGTGGTCCTCGACGAACCCGCCGCGATCGTCGCCGGCGAACCCGACCACCGCACCGGCCTGCGCCGCCTCTACGTCTCGCTGACCCGAGCGGTCTCCGGCCTGGCGGTCCTCCACACCCAGCCGCTGCCGGCCGAACTGGCCTAGGACCCGGGAAAGCGGAAGGCGCACCGACAGGGGCGCGGGGAAACTGCTGCGCGCCGGACGTTGCGAAACCGGGGGCGCGGGGAACTGCGCGGGCAACCGAGCACGCACAGCCGGATCGCGACGCAGGACAGTGTCTTGCTCCCCCAGCCCCAAGGGGGGCTGGGAGGTGCCCCCTTACCCGCGATCCCGCTGACGTGCGACTCCAGCTGCGCGCAGTTCCCCGCGCCCCTGGCGGTGCGCCCTCCGGATGGTTCAGGTGCCGATGAGCTCGCGCCACTCGGCGACCCTCGCCGGGTCGACCGCTCCGGCCCAGCCGCCCTCGCGGACCGCGCCGCCGATGTGGAAGGCGTCGAATCCGGCGGCGCGGAGCTCGGGGACGTGTTCGGTGCGCAGGCCGCCGCCGATCAGGATCCGCTGGCGGTAGCCGGGCTCGCCGGACTTGGCGAGTTCGCCGAGCAGGACCTCGCGGCCCGCGTCGACGCCGGCGGCCGCGCCGGAGGTGAGGAAGGTGTCGAGGCCGGGCAGGTCGGCGACGGCGGCGCGGACCTCGGAGCGGTCGGCGCTGTGGTCGATGGCCCGGTGGAAGGTCCAGTGGCAGCCGGAGACGGCCTCGGCGACGGCCCGGGTGGCGGGGAGGTCGACGGCGCCGTCGGGGGTGAGGAAGCCGAGGACGAACTCCTCGGCGCCCTCGGCCCGCAGCGCGGCGGTGCGGGCGAGCAGGTCGTCGAGGTCGCCGGGGGTGAAGCCGTCGCGGATGCGGAGCATGACCCGCAGCGGGATGCCGACGGCGGCGCGGATCGCGGCGAAGTCCTCGACGGACGGGGTGAGCCCGTCGGCTGCCATGTCGGTGACCAGTTCGAGGCGGTCGGCGCCGCCCGACTCGGCGGCCCGGGCGTCCTGGGGGGTCAGCGCGATGACTTCGAACATTGGTCTAGACATATCCGATAGCCTGCCACATCGGTCGGCCCCGGGCGAGCCCCCTCCGCCGTTCGGCCGCGCTTCCTCCTCCGTTCGCGTTCCGTTCGCCCGTCCGCGTCCCGTTCGTCCCGCTAGGCGGCCTTCGCCCGTCCCTCCTGACGGCCCGCCAGCACCCGCCCGGCCAGCAGCAGCGTCCCCGCGCCGACCGCCAGCGCGGGCGCCAGCCGCCACACCCCGCCGACCTGCTCCCAGAGGCTGAACAGGCTGAACCAGGCGGTCAGCGGCAGGACGGCCAGGCCGAGCGCCGCGGGCAGCAGCCGGTCGCGGGCGGCGCAGAGCATCAGCAGCAGCGGGGCGAGCAGGAGCAGCACCGGCATCCACCCGTCCATCAGGTGCCGGCTGTCGTAGCCGCCCTGGGCCCTGGTCACCAGCAGTCCGGCGGCCACGCCGATCGCGACCGGCAGGCGGGCGGGGCGCTCCAGCAGGTCGGCGGGCGCGGCGAGGATCAGGGCGCCCGCGACGAGGTGGGGCAGCAGGGCGGTGGCGTCCAGGAGCAGCAGCCAGACGTTGGCCTCGGTGAGCCAGGGGCCCCCGGGCTGGACGTTGGCGGTGGCCAGGCGGACCGCGAGCCGGACGGCGGCGAGCAGCACGACCACCCCGGCCAGCGTGCGCACCGCCCGCCAGGCGCCGAGCACCGCGGCGACGGCCAGCAGCGCCGGGACGACGGTCAGCCCGAGCAGGGCGAGGTTGTCGGGCAGCGCGGTCCACGGGGCGTCGAACCCGGCCCGTGCGGCGGCGCCCACCCGCCAGAAGCGCACGTCGCCGGGGAGCGCGACCAGCCCGACCAGGGTGCCGGCCAGCAGCGGCGCGGCGGCCGCGAGCAGCCGGCCGCCGAGCGCGGTGGAGGTGAGCCCGGTGCGCAGCCGCAGGCCGTACGCGGCGAGGTCGAGCACCTCGCGGACGGTGTCCAGGCGTCCGGCCCCGGCGGTGGAGTCGGCGAACACCTCGGCGAGTTCGGCGCCCCGGTCGCGGCGGTAGCGGGCGGGGTAGAGCGCGAGGACGGTGCGCAGGGCGGCACCCGTACGGGGCCTGCCGGGGGCCGCGGTACTCATGCCGTGACCCCCCGGGGCGCGGGGGCGCCGCCGAGGCGGCGCTGGGCCTCGGCGGCGACCGCGCGCAGGCGTTCGGCCTCGGCGGCGAGCAGGTCGCGCCCGCCGCCGGTGAGGGCGTAGGTGCGGCGGGCCCGGCCGTCGACGACCTCCTCGGCGGCGACCTCGATCAGGCCCTGCTGGAGCAGCCGGTCGAGCGCGCCGTACAGGGTGCCGGTGCGCATCTTCACCCGCCCCCCGGAGATCGCGTCGACCTCCTGGATCAGCGCGTACCCGTGCCGGGGGGCGTCCGCGAGGGCGGTGAGCAGCAGCAGGGTGGGTTCCTGCAGGGCGCGTTCGGTCATGCGACTACATATATCGCCGACCGTCCTATCCACGCCACCCCCGCACCCCGCAGCGCCGCCCCCACCCCCGCACACCGCACAACCGGCGCCGCACAGCCGCACGCCCCTCGCGGCCCGGTGCCCGCTACCCCCGCCACCCCGCCGGATCGTCCCGCCGCAGCGCGCCGAGCAGTCCGGCCAGCAGCGGCAGGCCCAGGGCGAGCAGGGCGATCGTCGCCCAGGGGGCGTCGGCGGGGCTGACGGCGGGGCCGCCGAGGACGCCGGAGGCCCGGGAGCGGAGCAGCGCGAAGGCGGGGACGAAGCCGCTGACGGTGCCGAGCAGGGCGCCGAGCAGGGCGATCAGTCCGGCCTGGAGCCCGGCGACGGTGCGCCGGGTGCGCGGTCGGGCGCCGATCGCGGAGAGCAGGGCGCGTTCGCGGCGGGCGTCGGCGGCGGCGAGCGCGGTGGAGACCACGGCGGCGCCGAGCACCACCAGCGCGGCGAAGCCGCCCAGCGCGACCCGGACCGTGCTGCCCTGCGGGCGGTAGCCGCGTTCGACGCCGAACTCGGCGTGCGGGGCGAGCCGGGCGACGGTCGCGGCGGCGCGCTGCTCGGCCCGTTCGCCGACCGGCGCGGCCGGCAGCCAGACCGCGCCGGCCGGGGCGACCCGCAGGCCGAGCCGCCGGACCGTCTCGGGGGCGACCACCAGCGGCGCGTAGCGCTGCCCGGCGGGGCGTTCGACCAGCAGCGCGTCGACCCGCAGTTCCCTGACCTCGCCGCCGTTGCCCTGCATCCGCAGCACGGCCTGTCCGTCGTGCAGGTAGGCGGGGTCGGTCACGACGGCCTTCCCGGCGAGCAGCGCGCGGTCGGCGCCCTGGTCGTGCAGGGCGAGCAGGTTGTGCAGCGCGGTGGGGTCGCCGACCACGGCGGGGACGGCGACGGCCTCGCCGTAGCGCTGCCCGCCCGCGGCGTACACGACGCCCGTGCAGCCTTCGCAGAACACGTACTCGGCCTGGTAGAGGTCGGCGCGCTCGCCGAGGTCGGGCAGGTCCTGCGGGAGGGCGGCGCTCAGTTGCGGCATGGTGTCGCCGTCGCCGTGCAGGGTGAGGCGGACGGCGCCGACGGGCTGGTCCAGCCGGTAGGCGGCCCGGTCCTGGACCTCGGCGCCGGCGGAGTGCACGCCGACCGCGACGGCGCCGGCCACGGCGGCGAGCACGGCGGCCACCGCGGGGGCGATGCGCGAGCGGTGCCGGGCGGCGTCGCGCAGCGCGAGGCGGGGGCCGACCGGCAGGCGGCGGGCGAGCCGGCCGAGCAGGGCCAGCAGCAGCGGGGTGAACAGCAGCAGGCCGAGTTCGGCGAGGACGGCGCCGCCGAGCACGGCCAGCGTGCGCGCGCTCAGCCCGGCCAGCACCGGCGGTCCGGCGACCGGCCCGGCGACCGCCCCGTACAGGGCGAGCGCGGCGCCGCCGAGGACGGCGGCCAGGCCGAGCAGCGGGGCACGGCGGGAGGGGCGGCGGTCCGGGTCGCGGTCGGTGAGTCCGGCCAGCACCTCGCGGCGGCCGGCCTGCAGCGCGGGCAGCAGGGCGGCCAGTACGGCGGTGGCGACGCCGACGGCGGCGATCGCGAGCAGTTCGGCGGGGCGCAGCGCGAGGCCGGCGAACCGGCTGCCGCCCCACTCCTCGATCCACGGGCGCAGGGCGGCCACCAGGCCGGTGCCGAGCAGGCTGCCGAGCGCGGCGCCGAGGGTGCCGAGCAGCAGGCCGCCGCCGAGCACCACGGCCCGGACGTGTCCGGGCCGGCCGCCGGCCGCGCCGAGCAGGGCGAGTTGGCGGCGGGAGCGGCGGGCGCCGACCGCGAAGGCCGGTCCGGCCAGCAGGGCGACCTCCAGCAGCGCCATCGCGGCGGTGGTGGCGGCGGTCATCAGGGCGCGTTCGCGTTCGCCCGCGGCGCCGACGGCCTCCTGCCGCTCCAGCGCCTCGGCGGGCGGGTGGGCGGCGACCTGGCGGCTGGCCAGGGTGTAGCCGTGCGCGTTGAGTTCGCGCACCCGGGGCCAGTCGAGGGCGGTCCCGGCGGGCAGGGTGACCAGCCAGGCGGCCTTGCGGGCGGCGGCCTGTTCGGCGGTCGGGGTCTGCGGGGCGAGTCCGGCGGCGGCCTGCGCCTCGTCCAGTTGCCGGTACAACTCGCCCGGCCGGGCGACGAGTTCGACGGCGTTCAGGTCGCCGGGGTGCTCGACGGTGCCGGTCAGGGTGAACGGGGTGGACTCCAGGCCGCGGACGGTGACGGTGTCGCCGGTCCGCAGGCCGGTGGCGGCCAGGAACGCCCGGGTGGCGGCGGCCTCGTGCGGGGCGGCGGGGGCCCGGCCGGAGACCAGGTCGATCCGGCCGCGCCAGAGCCCGCCGGTCAGGTCGGCCTCGAAGGTGTCGGCGGGGGCCAGCCCGTCGGCGGTGCGCACGGTGGCGACCGGGCCGGTGCGGGCCGGGGTCAGGGTGCTGCCGGGCGGCAGCAGCCCGCGGATCAGGGCGGTCGGTTCGGTGTCGGTGGCGCGCCGCTGCTCGGCGGTCGGTTCGGCGTCGGGGCGCTGCGGCAGGGTGCGGACGCCGTCGGCGGGGAAGACCGCCTGCTCGATCGTCCGGCCCGGGTCGTACGCGCCGACCAGGGCGTCGGCCCGGCCCATCAGCCGGTCGGCGCGCTGCTCGGCGGTGAGCTGTCCGCTGCGGTGCACCACGTCGACGCCGGTCGCGCCGAGCACCGGCAGCGCGATCATCGCGGCGACCAGGGCGCTGCGGCCCGCGGCCCGCCGGGCGTCGCGGCGGGCGATCCGCAGCACCGCCCGCAGGCCGCTCACCGGCGCACCGCCCCGGCGGTGCCCTGCCCGGCGGTGTTCTGCTCGGCGACGAGCCGGCCGTCGCGCAGGAAGACCACCCGGTCCGCCCAGGAGGCGTGGGCGGCGTCGTGGGTGACCATCACGACGGCCGCACCGGCGTCGCAGCGGGCCCGCAGCACCTCCAGCACGGCCTCGCCGGCGGTCGAGTCGAGCGCCCCGGTGGGCTCGTCGGCCAGCACCAGCCGGCGCTGCCCGGACAGCGCCCGGCCGATCGCGACGCGCTGCTGCTGGCCGCCGGACATGTCCTCCGGGAAGCGGTCGGCGAGTTCGCCGATGCCGAGTTCGCCGAGCACGGCCAGCGCCTCGGCGCGGGCGGTGCGGGCCGGTACGCCCTCCAACTCCCGTGGCAGGGCGATGTTCTCGGCGGCGGTCAGGGCCGGGAGCAGGTTGTACGACTGGAACACGTAGCCCACCGAGCGGCGGCGCACGTCGGCCAGCTCCGCCCGGTTCAGCCCGGCCAGCGGGGCGCCCTCCACCAGCACCCGGCCGGTGGAGGGCCGGTCCAGGCCGCCGGCCAGCGCGAGCAGGGTGGACTTGCCCGAGCCGGACGGGCCCATCACGGCCAGGAACTCCCCGGCCCGCACCTCCAGGTCGACCGGGTGCAGTGCGTGCACCTCGGCCGCGCCCCGGCCGTGCACCCGCCCGACCCCCTCCAGGCGCAGCACGGTCTGCGCGTCCGGTCCGGTCATGGCTCCCCCTCGGAACAGTGGAACTTCTTGCATACCGAGTATGTATAGCCGTCGGACGCCGACTACTCAAGTGTACGACATAAGTCGGCGAACTACCTATAGGATGGATCACACCCGCCGCCCGGTTCCCAGGGAGCAGAATGGGCGTCATGACCGCACCGCTGTCCGCTCGCTGGCACGACCTGCTCACCCGCTGCGGCGCCACCGCCGACCCCGAGCCCTACGCCCGCGACCTGCTCGCCCGCTGGGCCGAGCCGCAGCGCCGCTACCACACCACCGCCCACCTGGAAGCCGTCCTCGACCGCGTCGACGAACTCGCCGCCCACGCCGACGTCCCCGACGCCGTCCGGCTCGCCGCCTGGTTCCACGACGCCGTCTACCGCCCCGACCGCTCCGAGAACGAGGAGCGCAGCGCCGCCCTCGCCTGCCGCGCCCTGCGCGAGGCCGGCCTGCCCGAACCCCTGGTCCACGAGGTCGACCGCCTGGTCCGACTCACCACCACCCACCACCCCGCCCCCGGCGACCGCAACGGCGAAGTCCTCTGCGACGCCGACCTCGCCGTCCTCGGCGGCCCGCGCGAGGCGTACGACGCCTACGCCGCCGCGATCCGCGACGAGTACTCCTTCGTCCCGCCGGACGCCTTCCGCGCGGGCCGCGCCACCGTCCTGCGCCAACTCCTCGCCCTGCCCTCGCTCTACCGCACCCCCGAGGCCCACGCCCGCTACGACACCCGGGCCCGCGCGAACATGCACCGCGAACTGGCCGCCCTGGAAGGCTGACCACCCGCCCGACGGGCGATCACCCGCCCGCTGTGCTCGACTTGAATGCCGGGACACCAGCGATCGAGGAGGCCCGCCATGGCCTACCCTTCCCCCCACGCGGATACCGAACGGCAGGCGGGCGGGCCTCCGCGCTTCGACGCCGCCGGGGCGTGCCTGGTGGCGACGGCCGTGCTCGGCGCGGTGAGCCTGTTCCTCGGATTCACCAGCGTCATCGACGGCTGGTACGGCAACCAGTCCGTCTCCTACTACGACAGCCGCGGCGCCTACGCCTGGCTCCCCGCCCTGCTGTTCCTCGGCGGCCTGGCCGCCGTCCGGGCGCTGTTCCCGCACCACCGCAGCGACCGCAGCTGGCCGCTGCTGTTCACCGCGGCGGCCGTCGTCCCGTTCCTGCTCTCCCTGATCGCCTCCGACCACCCCAGCGGCCTGGCCACCGGCGAGATCCTCTACCTGGTGTTCGGGCTGCTCCAACTGCTGGCCGCCGCCGCGGCCGCGCTGCTCGGCATGGGCCGGATCACCTTCACCGCCCACCCCGGGCCCGCGGCACCC
Source organism: Kitasatospora sp. NPDC057198 (assembly GCF_042670125.1). Taxonomy (NCBI): domain Bacteria; kingdom Bacillati; phylum Actinomycetota; class Actinomycetes; order Kitasatosporales; family Streptomycetaceae; genus Kitasatospora; species Kitasatospora sp. NPDC057198. The sequence continues at coordinate 43,080 of NZ_JBHUWH010000003.1, forward strand.
GCGGCACCCACGGCACCCGCGCCGCCCACAGCCCCCACGACACCCGAGAAGACCGACGGGGACGGCTGAACTCCGCTACCCCGCCCGCACCTTGCGCACCCGCAGCCCCGCCGCCGTCAGCCGGGCCACCAGCTCCCTGCTGCCGACCGGCACCGCGCCCAGCGCGATCGCCTTCTCGTACCAGGCCGCCGGAATGTCGAGGGGGGCACCTCCCAGCCCCCCTAGGGGCTGGGGGAGGTCGCGGTCGAACCCCCTGGCGGGAGCACCCAGCTCCGCCGCGAAGGCGTGCAGCTCCGCCGGCGACACGTCACTGACCAGGTGCGACCACCACTTGCCGTGCCCCGGCCAGTTCGGGGGGTCGATCAGGATCACGCGAGCCCGCCGACCGGCGCGACCACGACCCCGCGCTTGCCGCACACCCAGTGCGGGTCCGGCCCCAGCTCCGGCTCGACCCCCAGCGCGTGCGGGTCGTCCTCCTCCTCCGCGCAGGCGGTGCACAGCGGCCAGCGCCCGTACGACTCCAGCAGCGCGTCCTGGACGTCCTGGGCCACCAGCCCGAGCACGAACTCGCACCCGGCGGGCCACTGTTCGAGCCACCAGCGGCGGTGGGTGACGGCGTCCTCCACCAATGAGACGATCGCCGCGTCGGCGACGTCCCGGGCGGTGAGGTCGGCGAGGATCAGCGCCCGCGCACTGTGCAGGGCGGCTTCGATGTCGGAACTGGCCATCCGCCCATTGTCCCGCACCCGGCTACGGCAGCGGGAAGCCCGTGGTGTCCAGGGTGGTCCCGAACGGCTCCGGCAGCTCGACCGGCTTCCCGAACGGCACCCGCACGCTCTGCCCGTAGGCCCCGTCGGACGGCTCCGAGTAGAGCGTCACCGTCGGCCCCGGCCGGTCGAAACGGTCGATCAGCAGGTACAGCGGGACGGGCGCGTGCGCATAGCCCCGGAGCTTCTTCGTCCGGTCCTGCCGGGCCGTGCTGCGCGAGGTGATCTCGACCGCCAGCAGGACGTCCGACGCGTCCCTCTGCCCTTCCGCCGAGGACGCCGCCACCGCCAGCGTCGGAACGTACAGCTCCCCCAGCAGCGGGAGACCCACGCTCGGCCACCGGTGGAGGTACGCCTCGCCCGGCAGCCGCCGCGCCAGTGCCTCGTGCACCGCCCCGGCAAGGAGAAAGTGCCTCGCATCGGGCGGCGGCGCCAGGAGGACCATCTCGTCCATGATCTCGGCGCGCCAGCCCTCGGGGACGTCGAGCGTCCACCGTGCGTCCAGCAGGTAGTCCCAGTCGTGATCGCGCTCCGTCACCGTTCCTCCCGCCGCTCACGGTACGGACCTGCGCCGACGTTCCGACCCACTGCGGGTGCGACGTCCCACGAAGGGGTGACCCCGGCGAGAACGCCGCGAGGGCGGCCTCCCGAAGGAGACCGCCCTCACGGCGTGAGACTGACCGATCCGGGCCGGTGGAGACCGGCGGGCGGATCAGAAGTCCATGTCACCGCCCGGCATGCCGCCGCCGGCGGCCGCGGCGGCCTTCTCCGGCTTGTCGGCGATGACGGCCTCGGTGGTGAGGAACAGCGCCGCGATGGAGGCGGCGTTCTGCAGGGCGGAGCGGGTGACCTTGGCCGGGTCGATGATGCCGGAGGCGACCAGGTCGACGTACTCGTTGGTCGCGGCGTTCAGGCCGTGGCCGGCGGGCAGGTTGCGGACCTTCTCGACCACGACGCCGCCCTCGAGGCCGGCGTTGGTCGCGATCTGCTTGATCGGGGCCTCCAGGGCCACGCGGACGATGTTGGCACCGGTGGCCTCGTCGCCCTCCAGCTCCAGCTTGTCGAACGCGACACCGGCCTGCAGCAGGGCGACGCCGCCACCGGCGACGATGCCCTCCTCGACGGCGGCCTTGGCGTTGCGCACCGCGTCCTCGATGCGGTGCTTGCGCTCCTTGAGCTCGACCTCGGTGGCCGCGCCGGCCTTGATGACGGCCACGCCGCCGGCCAGCTTGGCGAGGCGCTCCTGGAGCTTCTCGCGGTCGTAGTCCGAGTCGGAGTTCTCGATCTCGGCGCGGATCTGGTTGACCCGGCCGGCGACCTGGTCGCTGTCGCCGCCGCCGTCGACGATGGTGGTCTCGTCCTTGGTGATGACGACCTTGCGGGCGGTGCCCAGCAGGTCGACGCCGGCGTTCTCGAGCTTGAGGCCGACCTCCTCGGAGATCACGGTGCCGCCGGTCAGGATGGCGATGTCGCCGAGCATGGCCTTGCGGCGGTCGCCGAAGCCCGGGGCCTTGACGGCGACGGACTTGAAGGTGCCGCGGATCTTGTTCACGACCAGGGTCGACAGGGCCTCGCCCTCGACGTCCTCGGCGATGATGACGAGCGGCTTGCCGCTCTGCATGACCTTCTCCAGCAGCGGGAGGAGATCCTTGACCGAGGAGATCTTGGAGTTGGCGATGAGGATGTACGGGTCCTCGAAGCTCGCCTCCATGCGCTCCAGGTCGGTGGCGAAGTAGGCGGAGATGTAGCCCTTGTCGAAGCGCATGCCCTCGGTGAGCTCGAGCTCCAGGCCGAAGGTGTTGCTCTCCTCGACGGTGATGACGCCTTCCTTGCCGACCTTGTCCATGGCCTCGGCGATGAGCTCGCCGATCTGGGTGTCGGCGGCCGAGATGGAGGCGGTGGAGGCGATCTGCTCCTTGGTCTCCACGTCCTTGGCCTGGGCCAGCAGCTGGTCGGAGACGGCGGCGACGGCCTTCTCGATGCCGCGCTTGAGGGCCATCGGGTTGGCGCCGGCGGCGACGTTGCGCAGACCCTCGCGGACGAGCGCCTGGGCGAGCACGGTGGCGGTGGTGGTGCCGTCACCCGCGACGTCGTCGGTCTTCTTGGCGACCTCCTTGACCAGCTCGGCGCCGATCTTCTCGTACGGGTCCTCGAGCTCGATCTCCTTGGCGATGGAGACACCGTCGTTGGTGATCGTGGGGGCGCCCCACTTCTTCTCCAGGACGACGTTGCGACCCTTGGGGCCGAGCGTGACCTTCACGGCGTCGGCAAGCTGGTTCATGCCACGCTCAAGGCCGCGGCGGGCTTCCTCGTCAAAGGCGATGATCTTGGCCATCAGAAGTGGTCCTCCGGGACACGGTCGACTGCTCGGACCAAGGGGTGCCCGCGACGGACGGCCCAGGAGAGCGGGGGTCCCTTCCCCTACCGCCTCCGGGGCCTCACCGGCCCGGTCCGTTTGTCACTCTCACACTGTGAGTGCTAACGCCAATGATTAGCACTCTCGGGTGGCGAGTGCAAGCCCATTGGGGGTCCGCCGGGCCCCGGCGGGGCGCCCGCGGGGCACCGGGAAACGCCCGGAAAAGCCGACGGGCCCGCCCCGGACGCCGTCGCGTCGGGGGCGGGCCTCGCCCGTGCGCCTGTGCACGGTCGTGCGGTCAGCCGGTGCCTCAGGCGCCGGCGGCGCGGACCATGTCGGCCTGCGGACCCTTCTGACCCTGCGAGATCTCGAACTCGACCCGCTGGCCCTCTTCCAGGGTGCGGTAGCCGTCCATCTGGATCGCGCTGTAGTGGACGAACACGTCCGCTCCACCGTCGACCGCGATGAAGCCGTAGCCCTTCTCGGCGTTGAACCACTTGACGGTGCCCTGAGCCATTCCGAACTCCCCTTGTGCTGTGCTGGCCCTTCAGAGATCCGCGGGACGCGGACCCGGAGGTCTGGAAGGCCGGCCTGGGGACTCCCCCCCGTACGGCGCAGCCTCTGTCGCGGCTGAATGTATCCGGATATGCGCCCTGTGCAACAGGCCCAATTTCCGGGGAAAGTCCGGGCCGGCAAAGGGATATGACGGGGCGAAAGGCGCACCGCCCGACAATTGCCACCGGACATAACGGACGGGATACCGCAAAACGCCGCGACAATTCTGACGGCGGCCTGACAGAACAGGCGGCCGCGAGCGGCGGCGGGCGACGAGCTGTCCGGCGCCTGTCTCGGCGCGCGGGACGGAACGGGGTCCTGCACGGGCGGGGCGCGGTGCGGAAAGCGAGGATTGAACCGGGCCGGGGAGGGGAACGGCCGCAACCGGAACTCTACTCCCCGGCCGCCGGCGGAATTGCGGCACCCCGCCCGGCGGGAAAGCCGCAGGTGTGCGGGGCATTGGGTCCGGGTATGCACGAGGCCGCCGTCCGGCCCGGAAAATTGAATTCCGAACCAAACGGCGGCCGCGGGAATGCGGGGCGGTCAGCAGCCGCCGGCCACCGCCGGAATGATCGACACCGAGGCGCCGTCCTTGATCTCGGTCTCCAGGCCGTCGGCGAAGCGCACGTCGTCGTCGTTCACGTACACGTTGACGAAGCGGCGCAGCTTGCCGGTGTCGTCCAGCAGCCGGGCGGCGATGCCGGTGTGGTTCGCCTCCAGGTCCGCGATGACGGCGGACAGGGTGGCGCCCTCGGCGGTCACCTCGGCGGCGCCGCCGGTGTAGGTGCGCAGGATGGTCGGGATGCGGACGGTGGCGCTCATGCGGGCTCCTCGGGGCGTGGGGTGTCCTACGGCTGGGGGTCAGGCGGTGGCGAGGCCGGCGGCGCGGAAGGACTCCAGCGTCGGGCGGATCACGGCGGCCATGCCGGCGTCGGCGACCGCGTCGAGGGTCTTGAGGCCGTCGCCGGTGTTGATCGCGACGGTCTCCTTGGACGGGTCCAACTGGCCGGTCTCGACCAGCTTCTTCAGCACGCCGACGGTGACGCCGCCCGCGGTCTCGGCAAAGATGCCCTCGGTGCGGGCGAGCAGCTTGATCGCCTCGACCACCTCGGCGTCGGTGACGTCCTCGACCGCGCCGCCGGTGCGGCGGGCGATGTCCAGCACGTACGGGCCGTCGGCCGGGTTTCCGATCGCCAGCGACTTCGCGATGGTGTCCGGCTTGACCGGCTTGATCACGTCGCGGCCGGCCTTGAAGGCGGCGGAGACCGGGGAGCAGCCCTCGGCCTGGGCGCCGAAGATCCGGTACGGCTTGTCCTCGACCAGGCCGAGCTTGATCAGCTCCTGCAGGCCCTTGTCGATCTTGGTGAGCTGGGAGCCGGAGGCGATCGGGATGACGATCTGGTCGGGCAGCCGCCAGCCGAGCTGCTCGCAGATCTCGAACGCCAGGGTCTTGGAGCCCTCGCCGTAGTACGGGCGCAGGTTGACGTTCACGAAGCCCCAGCCCTCGCCGGCCGGGTCGCCGATCAGCTCGGAGCAGAAGCGGTTCACGTCGTCGTAGTTGCCGTCGATGCCGACCAGCTCGCCGCCGTACACCCCGGCCATCACGACCTTGCCCTGCTCCAGGTCGTGCGGGATGAACACGCAGGACTTGAAGCCGGCCCGGGCGGCCGCGGCGCCCACCGCGCCGGCCAGGTTGCCGGTGGAGGAGCAGGAGAGGGTGGTGAACCGGAAGGCGCGGGCGGCCTCGATCGCGCAGGCCACCACCCGGTCCTTGAAGGAGTGGGTCGGGTTGCCCGAGTCGTCCTTGACGTACAGCGGGCCGGTGAAGCCCAGCTCGCGGCCCAGGTTGTCGGCCTTGACCAGCGGGGTCCAGCCCGGGTTCAGGTTCGGCTTGCCGGCCACGTCGGCCGGGACGGGCAGCAGCGGGGCGTAGCGCCAGATCGACGCCGGGCCGGCCTCGATCCGCTTGCGCAGCTCCTCCGCGTCGTAGCCCGCGTAGTCGTAGGCGATCTCCAGCGGGCCGAAGCACTCGAGACAGGCGAAGTCCGGGCCGAGCGGGGAGCGCGCACCGCACTCGCGACAGGACAGCGCGGTCGCGGGACCGAGGTCGACGGCGGTGGATGCGGCGGTGTCAACAGCCATGGTGGCGAGGCCCTTTCTCCTCATCTTCCCCGGATCGCGGTCGCGTCCGGGACGGAATTGGCACCTGTCCCGCCGGGCCTGCTGGCCGCGCGGGAGGGTTGCCGGGACTTCAACGGGCCGTTCCCTCAGTCCCTCTGGATGAGCTCTGTGAAGTTGTGGTCGTACGCTGCGAGCGACCCCCGCGTGCGAAGGCACGGTCGCAATACGAAGACTGTATCCGAAGGCCGGCGCGGACCGGCCCCCGCGTCCGACACCCGAGACGAACCGAGACAGGGAGCGAGACTTGCCGGAGCAGCCCGAGCCCGGGGTACTGCCGGAGGTGGCCGACTGGCTCCGCCGCCGCTCGTGGACGGCCGCCGACCGGCCGCTCGACCTGCTGCTGGCCGCCAAGCGCGCCGCCGGGGCGGCCGGCACCGTCAGCGTGGTGCTGCCCGCCCTGGACGAGGAGTCCACCGTCGGCGAGATCGTCGCCGCGATCCGCACCGAGCTGGTCGAACGCGTCCCGCTGGTGGACGAGCTGGTGGTGGTCGACTCCGGCTCGCGGGACGGCACCGCCGCCGCCGCGGCCGCCGCCGGCGCCCAGGTGGTGCACCGGGACGCGATCCTGCCCCGGCTGCCCGCCGAACCCGGCAAGGGCGAGGTGCTGTGGCGCTCGCTGCTCGCCACCAGCGGCGCGATCGTCTGCTTCGTCGACGCCGACCTGCGCGAGTTCGACCCGGCCTTCGTCTCCGGCATCATCGGCCCGCTGCTCACCGACCCGGACCTGCACCTGGTCAAGGCCATGTACGACCGCCCCTTCGAGGACGGGGGCGCCGTCGTCCCGGCCGGCGGCGGCCGGGTCACCGAACTGGTCGCCCGCCCGCTGCTCAGCCTGCACTGGCCGCAGCTCGCGGGCTTCGTCCAGCCCCTCGGCGGCGAGTACGCGGCCCGCCGCTCCCTGCTGGAACGGCTGCCCTTCCCGACCGGCTACGGCGTCGAGCTCGGCCTGCTGGTGGACGCCCTGGAACTGGCCGGGCTGGACGCGCTGGCCCAGGTCGACGTCGGCGTCCGGCACCACCGGCACCAGGACGGCCAGGCCCTGGGCCGGATGGCCGCCACCATCTACCGCACCGCCCTGGAGCGCCTGGACCGCACCCACCGCCTCAAGGCCGACCCGGACCTGGTCCGCCCGCTGCTCACCCAGTACACCCGCACCCCCGACGGCTTCGCCCCCCGCACCCACCCCGTCCCCGCCACCGAGCGGCCGCCGATGGCCACCGTCCCCGAGTACCGCGACCGCTGAGCCGACCGCCGGGCCGCAACCACCGGACCGCCGCCCGCGTCCGTCCCGGCATGGAGTCCTCCCCGCCCCGCGGACGCACCGGCACCGGCTGCCTCGCCCTGCTGCTCGCGCCCGTCCTGGGGTTCCTGGTCCAGACCCGGGTACTGGACCTGATCGCGGGCACCTGGGCCGACTGCGCGGGCCTGGCCCGGCAGGTCTCCCAGGACCTGACCGACGACCCCCGGTTCGACCTGCCCGGCCCGTACGACTTCGGCTACCTGCTGCTGCCGGTCGCCGCCGTCCTGCTCGCCCTCCACCTCACCCGCCGCTCCCCCGACCTCCTCACCCGCGCGCTCGCCGCGGCCTGCGCCGCCCTGCTGGCCGCCCTCGCCGTCGCCGCCGTCGACCTGGAGCGCAACCTGACCCCGCCGCACGGCGCCTACCTGCCCGCGAAGTGCCCGGACGGCCGTCCGCCCTGGCTGCCCGGCTTCCTCCCGGCCCGCGACTCCGGGCCGCCGAACGGCTCCGTGACCGGCGGCTGACCCCGAGAGTTCACCCGGCGCGGGCCGCGCCGAGTGGTTTGGTCGGCTGATCGCACGGCAAGGTTGGCTGTATGGCCGATCACGTGTCCGAACGCCCCCAGCAGTCCGGAGCCGCCCCGATCCTGGTGGCCTCCAACCGCGGCCCGGTGTCCTTCCGCACGGAGGACGACGGCTCGCTGACCCTCCGCAGAGGCGGCGGCGGCCTGGTCTCCGGACTCTCCGCGATCGACGACCCGAACGCGGTCTGGGTCTGCGCCGCGCTCTCCGACGCCGACCGCACCGCCGCCCGGCAGGCCCCCGACGGGCGCCTCGACCTGGCCGGGCACGACGTCGGCGGACAGGCCGTCCGGATGCTGGACATCGACCCGGAGACCTTCGCCCGCGCCTACAACGGCGTCGCCAACTCCACCCTCTGGTTCGTCCACCACCTGCTCTACCGGACGCCCGTGCAGCCCGCCTTCGACGCCGGCTTCCGCACCGAGTGGGACGCCTACCGGGCGTACAACGCCGCCTTCGCCGAGGCCCTCGCCGCCGAGGCCGCCCCCGGCGCGGTCGTCCTGGTGCAGGACTACCACCTCTCGCTGGCCCCCGCCCTGCTCCGCGGACTCCGCCCCGACCTGCGGATCGGCCACTTCTCGCACACCCCCTGGGCCCCGCCGGACTACTACCGGCTGCTGCCCGACGACGTCGCCGCCGCCGTCCTGGAGGGCATCCTCGGCGCCGACCGGGCCGCCTTCCTCACCCGCCGCTGGGCGCTCGCCTTCGCCGACTGCTGCGAGGCCGTCCTCGGCGCGGAGGTCGACCGGGGCACCCTGACCGTCACCCACGGCGGCCGCACCACCCGGCTCGGCGTGCACGGCCTCGGCGCCGACGCCGAGTTCCTGCGCGAACGCGCCCACCGGCCCGACGTCGACGAACGCCTCACCGCCCTGCGCGAGGCCGTCGGCGAGCGCCGCACCATCGTCCGGGTCGACCGCACCGAGCTCAGCAAGAACATCGTCCGCGGCCTGCTCGCCTACCGGCACCTGCTGCGCACCCGCTCCGAGTGGCTCGGCAACGTCGTCCACATCGCCTTCGCCTACCCCTCCCGGACCGACCTCGCCGAGTACCGCGAGTACACCGCCGAGGTGCAGCGCCTCGCCGAGGAGATCAACGCCGAGTTCGGCACCGACGACTGGCAGCCGCTCATCCTGCACGTCGACGACGACTTCCCGCGCTCCCTGGCCGCCTACCGGCTCGCCGACGTCGCCCTGGTCAACCCGATCCGCGACGGCATGAACCTGGTCGCCAAGGAGGTCCCCGTCGTCTCCGACCACGGCTGCGCCCTCGTCCTGTCCCGCGAGGCCGGCGCGTACGCCGAACTCGCCGACGACGCGATCACCGTCAACCCGTACGACGTCATCGCCACCGCCGACGCCCTCGCCGAAGCCCTCGCCATGCCCCCCGCCGAACGCACCGACCGCACCAAGCGCCTCGCCGCGGCCGCCACCGCCCTCCCGCCCCAGCAGTGGTTCCTGGACCAGCTCCACGCGCTCCAGTGACCGCGCGGGGCACGGAACCAGGACGCGCACCGACAGGGGTGCCTCCTGCCGGCGCGCCCCGGCTCCGCGCCCTCAGCCCCGCAGCAGCTCCGTCAGCCCGTTCAGCAGGTCGACCACCCCCGCCGGCCCGGCCACCACCAGGTCCGCGCGTTCGGCCAGCTCCGCGACCGGGGGTTCGCCGGTGACCGGCCCGCTGCACACCAGGAGGCCGGGGTGGCCGGCTTCGCGGCGGGCGGCGACCTCCGCGTAGGCCGCGAGGTCGCCGAGGTCGTCGCCGGCGAAGAGCACCGGCCCGGCGTCCCGTTCCGCCAGGAACTCCCGGAGGGCGACGCCCTTGTCGACGCCCGGCGGCCGCAGTTCGAGGACCATCCGGCCGGGTTCCACCACCAGCCCGTTGCGGTGCGCCAGTTCGCCGAGCGGGCCGCGCAGTCGCTCCAGCAGCCCGTCCGGATCGGGGGCCCGCCGGGTGTGGACGGCCAGCGCGCGCTCCTTGTCCTCCACGAACGTCCCCTCGGGCGTGCCCAACTCCCGCAGCAGCACGGGGATTCGTTCCCGGACGGCGGCCACTCCCGGCGGCGGCGGGGCGGCGGTGACGGCGTTGCTGGCCGCGTCCCAGCGCTCGGCGCCGTAGTGGCCGAGGACGGTGAGGTGTTCGAGGCCGGGGGCGGCGGCGAAGCCGCCGTAGGCGGCGGCGGTCGCGGCGGGCCGTCCGGTGACCACCACGACCGCGCCGATCAGCGGGGCGAGCGCGGAGAGGGCGGGGACGACGCCGGGGTGGGCGCGGGCCCGTTCCGGGTCGGGGACGATCGGGGCGAGCGTGCCGTCGAAGTCGAGCCCCACGACGGCGGACTTCGGGTCGGCGAGCAGGCCCGCCAGTCCGGTCCGCCCCGCCTGGGTCGTGATCTGTTCAGCGATTCCCATGCCCCGACGCTACCCGCCCGCGGGGGTCGGCAGCCCTCCCGGCACGTCACTGCCGGGCGTCGCGCCGCCCCTGCCGGACCCGGCGCAGCCGGTTGACCAGGACCGGGTCGTGGGCGAGCGCCTCGGCGCGGTCGAGCAGCGCGTTGAGCAGCTGGTAGTAGCGGGTGGCGGAGATGCCGAGCTCCTGCCGGATCGCCTGCTCCTTGGCGCCGGCGGTCCGCCACCCGCGCGCCTCCAGTGCGAGCACCGCCCGGTCGCGTTCGGTCAGTTCGGCCATCCCTCCAGGCTAGCCGCCCGCCCCGACAGCCCCGCCCCGCCGGCCTCAGCCCTGCCGGCTCTTGGCCGCCTCGGAGGAGGCGTTCGCCTGCAGGTCGCTGAGCACCTGGTCGCCGCCGCTCTCCACCGCGCCCCCGATCCGCTGCTTGACCATGCTGCTGACCTTGTCCCAGGAGGGGGCGCCGTAGGGGTAGAAGTTGGCGGTGGGCAGGTTCTGCAGGAACTGGGTGAGGTCCTGGTGCTGGGGGTTGTGCGACATGTCCTCCAGCGTGTCCTGGGTGACGGGGAGCATGTTGTACTCCTCGTCGAACTCCAGGGTGTTCTGCTTGGAGAGGGTGAAGTTGAGGAACTTCTTGATCTCCGCCCGGTGCCCGTTGGCCTTGAAGGCCATCAGCCAGTCGGCCACGCCGAAGGCGACCTCCTTGACGTCGGCGTTCTTGCGCGGGACGGCGGCGGTGCCGTAGTCCACGTGGGCGGCGGCCGCGTCCTTGAGCAGGGCGGGGTGGCCGTTGAGCATGGCGACCTCGCCCTTGGTGAAGGCGGTGAAGGCGGTCTTGCGGTCGACCTTGCCGGGGTCGGGGTAGGTCAGGCCCTTGTCGACCAGGTTGGTGCGCAGCCACTTGAAGGTGTCGCGGTTCTGCTGGCTGTCGATGGTGTAGTTGCCGACGCTGTCGGAGAGCGCGCCGCCGCCGCTCATCGCCCAGATCATCGATTCGGCCTGGGCCTCCTCGGGGCCGAGCGGCAGCGCGTACGGGATGACGCCCGGGACCTTGGACTTGATCAGGTCGGCGTCCTTGCGCAGTTCCTCCCAGGTGGCGGGCGGGGCGCTGATGCCGGCCTTCTGGAAGATCGCCTTGTTGTAGACGAAGACCCGGCTGGAGGAGATGAACGGGATGCCGTACTGGCTGCCGAGGACCTGGCCGGCCTTGTTGAAGGCGTCCAGCAGGTTGGCCTGGGTCTCCATGGAGAGCACGTCGCCGACGGGGTAGAGGCGGTCGGCGGCGACCTGGTCGGCGAAGCCGCCGGTCTGCACGACGTCGGGGGTCTCGCCCTTGGCGATCAGGTCGGCGACGTGCTTGTCGATGTCGCTCCAGGGGACCACCTCGACGTGCACCTTGATGCCGGAGTTGGCGGCCTCGAAGTCCTTGGCCAGCTTGTTCCAGTAGTTGCTGCTGCTGTTGGAGTCGTTGGTGCCGTAGTCGGCCGCGACCAGGTTCAGCGTCACCCCTCCCCCACCGGACAGGACGCCGCAGCCGGCCAGCAGCAGGCATCCGACGAGGGGCAGAGGGATCAGCGCTGATCGCTTCAAGGGGGACCGCCTTCGGGAGGGTGACAGGCGCGACCCTGGCAGTTTCCGTGTGCGGTGGTCCAGACCTCTGAGGGCGAATAGGCAAGGAAGTTATCGAAGTGTCGGATCAGGTTGCACTCCGCGCAACGTGCAGTGCGCATCTGCCCGTTATGTGACCACTCGCCCCACCGGGCCGATCTCCTCGGCGGCCCGGTCTCCCCACCGGGCCGGTCGCCTCACGCCGTCAGGACGGTCACCCCGGCGTCGGCGAAGGCGGCCGCCACCGCGTCCGGCACCTGGTCGTCGGTGACCAGGGTGTCGACCGCCTCCGCGCCGCAGATCCGGGCGAAGGCCCGGCGGCCCAGCTTGGAGGAGTCGGCGGCCACCACCACCCGCCGGGCCCGCTCGGCGAGCAGCCGGTTGACCGCCGCCTCGCCCTCGTGGTGGGCGGTCGCGCCGTGCCCGGCGTCGAACCCGTCCACGCCCAGCACCGCGGTGTCCAGGGCGAGTTCGCCGAGCACCTGGGCGGCCAGCGGGCCGATCAGCTCGTACGACTGGGGGCGGGCGACGCCGCCGGTGACCACGATCTTGACCTGCGGACGGACCGTCAACTCGTTGGCGATGTTGAGCGCGTTGGTGACCACGGTGAGGCGCCGGCCGCCCTCGGACTGCTCGGCCAGGTCGGGGCGGACGGCCAGCGCCCGCGCCACCTCGGTGGTGGTGGTGCCGCCGTTCAGGCCCACCACCTCGCCGGGGGCGACCAGGCCGGCCACCAGCGCGCCGATCCGCTGCTTGGCGTCGGCGTTGCGGGCGGTCTTGTACCGCAGCGGCAGGTCGTAGGAGACGCTGTGCGCCACCGCGCCGCCGCGGGTGCGGGTGAGCATCTGCTGGCGGGCCAGCTGGTCGAGGTCGCGGCGGATGGTCGCGGCCGAGACGTCCAGCGCGTCGGCCGCCTCCTCGACCTCCAGCCTCCCGTGCTCGGCCAGCAGTTCCAGCAGCGCGTTCCACCGCTCGTACCTGGACACCGTCCCCGCTCCTCCCGCACTCGCCCCGGGCGCCCCGGGCCCGGCCGGGACAGCTTCGCACACCCGGCCCCCGCCCCCCTCATTGCGCAATCGTGCGCGAAACGGCTATAAATCAATCAGCTTTGCGCACGGTGCCCACCCTCGCCCGTGCGCAGTCCACCGGGGAAGCCGAAGGAGCCCTCCACCCATGCCGCAGCCCTCCCTGACCGCCCAGGAGATCACCACCCAGCCCGGGAACTGGCGCACCGCCGCCGCGCTGGCCGCGAGCGGCCCGGCCGGGCTGCCGCGGCGCGGCGAGCGGGTGGCCGTGGTCGGCTGCGGCACCTCCTGGTTCATGGCCGAGGCGTACGCCGCGCTGCGCGAGGCGGGCGGCCACGGCGAGACCGACGCCTTCGCCGCCTCCGAGTTCCCGGCCGGCCGCCGCTACGACCGGGTGCTGGCGATCACCCGCTCCGGCACCACCACCGAGGTGCTGCGCCTGCTGGACGGCACCGACCTGCCGACCACCGCGATCACCGCCTGCACCGACCAGCCGGTGGCCGCGGCCGCCGGGCACCTGGTCGACCTGGGCTTCGCCGACGAGCGCTCGGTGGTGCAGACCCGCTTCGCCACCACCGTGCTGGCCCTGCTGCGCGCCCACCTGGAGCGGGAGGAGGCCCTCCCGGCCGGGGTGCGCACCGTGGCCGAGGCGGCCGCGGACGCCGAGCGGGCGGTGGCCTGGCAGGTGCCGGACGAGCTGGTGGCGCTGGAGCAGATCTCCTTCCTGGGCGCGGGCTGGACCAACGGCCTGGCCCGGGAGGCGGGGCTGAAGATGCGCGAGGCGGCGCTCGCCTGGACGGAGGCGTACCCGGCGATGGAGTACCGGCACGGCCCGGTCTCGATCACCGCGCCGGGCCGGGCGGCCTGGATGTTCGGCGAGCTGCCCGCGGGCCTGGCCGGCGAGGTCGCCGCGGTCGGCGGCCGGCTGGTGGCCGACTCCGGGGCGGGCGGCCTGGACCCGCTGGCCGACCTGGTCCGGGTGCACCGGCTGGCCGTCGCGCTGGCCGCGCACCGCGGCCTGGACCCGGACGCGCCGCGCAACCTGACCCGCTCGATCGTGCTCGGCTGAGCCCCTCCCGACCGTACGGCCTGTAACGGCTTCGCGACCCAAACCGCCCAGGAGGCTGCAAAGAGCGATAAACCTCACCTCTCAGGACCAGACCAATCGAGCGACTGGACTAGACCTCTTAGACCTGGCCAAGGAAAACTGTCCTCCGTGAAGTACGTCATCGCACTCGATGTAGGCGGCACCGGCATGAAGGCCGCGCTGGTCGCCCAGGACGGCTCCGTGCTCTTCGAGGCACGCCGACCGACCGGGCGGGAGCACGGCCCCGACGCCGTCGTCGCCACCATCCTCGACTTCGCCGCCGACCTGGCGCAGGAGGGCCGCACCCGGTTCGGTGCCGCCCCCCTCGCGGCGGGCGTCGCCGTGCCGGGGACGATCGACGAGAAGAACGGGATCGCGGTCTTCTCCGCCAACCTCGGCTGGCGGGACCTGCCGATGCGCAAGCTGCTCGGCGAGCGCCTCGGCGGCATCCCGGTCGCCCTCGGCCACGACGTCCGCTCCGGCGGCCTCGCCGAGGGCCGGGTCGGCGCCGGACAGGGGGTCGACCGCTTCCTGTTCATCGCGCTGGGCACCGGCATCGCGGGGGCCATCGGCATCGCGGGGGCCATCGAGGCGGGCGCCCACGGCTACGGCGGCGAGATCGGCCACGTGGTGGTCCGCCCCGGCGGCCCGCAGTGCGGCTGCGGCGCCCGCGGCTGCCTGGAGACCCTGGCCTCGGCCTCCGCGGTCTCCCGGGCCTGGGCCGGCGCCAGCGGCGACCCGGAGGCCGACGCCGCCGCCTGCGCGCGCGCCGTCGACGCCGGCGACCCGAGGGCCCTCGCGGTCTGGCAGGACGCGGTGGACGCACTCGCCGACGGCATCGTGCTGGCGCAGAGCCTGCTCGACCCGTCCACGGTGATCGTCGGCGGCGGGCTGGCCGAGGCCGGCGACACGCTCTTCACTCCGCTGCGCGCCGCGGTGACCGAGCGGCTGACCTTCCAGATGCCCCCGAAGGTCGTTCCGGCCATGCTCAAAGACACCGCCGCGTCCCTGGGCGCCGGCTTGCTCGCCTGGGACCTGCTCTCCTTGGAGGTGACCGCGTGACCGCGGACCGTACTGCACTGGCCGGAGCCCGACTGGTCCTGCCCGGCGGGGTGATCGAGTCCGGCCGGCTGTCCGTGGAGGGCACCCGCATCGCGGGCCTCGGCGGCGCCGGGCCGACCGACCGGGAGGGCGGACCGGGCGACCTCGACCTGACCGGGTACACCGTCGTACCCGGCTTCGTCGACCTGCACGTGCACGGCGGCGGCGGCGCCTCGTACGCCTCCGGCATCGCCGAGGAGGCGCTCACCGCCGCCCGCACGCACCTGGAGCACGGCACCACCACCACAATGGCCTCCACCGTCACCGGCGAGATCGACGAGGTCTGCCGCCAGGCGGCGGTGCTCTCCGAGCTCGTCGAGGACGGCGTCCTGGCCGGCATCCACTTCGAGGGCCCGTTCATCTCGCACAACCGGTGCGGCGCCCACCGCCCCGACCTGCTGCGCGACCCGGACCCGGCGCTGGTGCGCAAGCTCGCCGACGCGGGCCGCGGCCACACCAGGATGTTCACCCTGGCCCCGGAGCTGCCCGGCGGCCTGGAGTCGGTGCGGATGCTGTCCGAGCTCGGCATCATCGCCGCCGTCGGCCACACCGACTCCGACTACGAGGTCACCCTGAAGGCGATCGACGCCGGCGCCACCGTGGCCACCCACCTGTTCAACGCGATGCCGGGCATCCAGCACCGCGCCCCCGGCCCGATCGTCGCCCTGCTCGAGGACGAGCGGGTCACCGTCGAGCTGGTCAACGACGGCATCCACCTGCACCCCTCGGTGGTCGAGCTGGCCTACGGCACGGCCGGCCCCGAGCGCGTCGCGCTGATCACCGACGCGATGGGCGCGGCCGGCATGGGCGACGGCCTGTACCCGCTCGGCCCGCTGCAGGTCCGGGTCGAGGACGGGGTGGCCCGCCTGGTCGAGGGCGGCTCCATCGCCGGCTCGACCCTCACCCTGGACGTCGCCTTCCAGCGCGCCGTCACCGTCCTCGGCCTGTCCCTGAACCAGGCCGTCACCTCACTGTCCACCGTCCCCGCCCGGCTGATGGGCCTGGGCGACACCATCGGCACCCTGGAGGCCGGAAAGAACGCCGACCTGGTCGTCCTCGACTCCGACAGCTACGAGCTCGCCGCGGTGATGCGCCGCGGCGAGTGGATCGTCGGCGCGGACCGCTTCGCCAGGGCCGGCAACCCGGCCTGACCCGTCGGCCGCCCCGCCCGGGGCGGCCGGGTCCTCCCACCGCGCGTCACGCGTCACGGTCGGGTGAGCAGCGGAACCTGCGCCCCGCTACTCACCCCACCGGGAGCTCCCGCCTTGCCGCTCGCCCGCACCTGTGACCTGCTCGCCTCCGCCGTCGCCGAACGGCGCGGCCTGCCCGCGTTCAACGTGATCACCCTGGAGCACGCCGAGGCGATCGCCGCCGGCGCCGAGGCCGCCGGCACGCCCGCGGTCCTCCAGCTCAGCCAGAACGCGATCGCCTACCGGGGCGGCCGGCTGCTGCCGATCGCCCGCGCCTGCGCCGAGGTGGCCGCCGCCGCCCGCGTCCCCCTCTCGCTGCACCTGGACCACGTCGAGGACCCCGACCTGCTGCGCGCCGCGCCCGGCGCCGGGTTCTCCTCCGCGATGTTCGACGCCTCCGCGCTGCCGCACGACGAGAACGTCAAGGCCACCGCCGGGGCCACCGCCTGGGCCCACCGCCACGGCCTGCACCTGGAGGCCGAACTCGGCCGGGTCGGCGGCAAGGACGGCGCGCCGCCGCTCGGCGCGCACGCCCCCGGCGCCCGCACCGACCCGGCCGAGGCCGCCCGCTACGTCGCCGAGACCGGCGTCGACGCGCTGGCCGTCGCGGTCGGCTCCTCGCACGCGATGACCACCCGGACCGCCGCCCTGGACCACGCGCTGATCCGCGCGCTGGCCGCCGCCGTCCCCGTCCCGCTGGTGCTGCACGGCAGTTCCGGCGTCCCGGACGCGGCGCTCGCCGAGGCGGTCGCCGCCGGCATGGTGAAGGTCAACATCGGCACCGCGCTCAACCTGGCCTGCACCCCGGCGATCCGCGCCCGGCTGGCCGCCGACCCCGCCGCCACCGACCCGCGCCGCTACCTGGCCGCGGCCCGGGACGCGATGGCGGCCACCGTCGAGCAGCTGGCCCGGGTGGTCGCCGCCCGGCCGGGCGGGGCGGCTACTTCGGATAGTCGTTGACGCTCATCGGCGTCAGCGCGACCTGGTCCAGCAGCACCGGATTGCTCGCCCCGGCCGGGACGGTCACCGTGATGGTGTTCGGCCCGGCCTGCAGCACCGGCCATATGTTGGTGCTGAACCAGGAGTACGCCGGGTCGGCCGACGGGTTCTTCGAGTAGTTCTTGAAGGTCACGCCGCCGGCGTGGTCCTTGCCGTTGACGGTGACCTGGGCCGGCTGGTCGGCGCCGGTGTTGTTGAAGTGCAGCCAGAACTTGGCCTTGCCCTCGGCGTCCGCGTTGACCGTCCAGGTGAAGGACGACCCGGCCTGCAGGACGAGGTAGCTGCCGTCGGCGGAGACCGCGCCCTTGACCGTGCTGTCGGCGGCGGCGCCCGTCGCCTGCAGCTTGGACGCGTCGCTGACCGGCTCGGCCGCGGCGCTCGGGCTGGGGGCGGCGCTGCTCTCCGGCGCGCTCGGGCTGCTCCCGGCGGCGGTGGCCGCGGGGGCGGTCGCGGCCTTGCCGGTCGGGTCGGCCTCGGCCTTGCCGCCCGGGTCGCCGGTGGAGAGGGCGACGCCCGCGCCGATCGCGATCGCGGCGACCACCGCGACGGCGCCGATGATCGCGGCCTTGCCGCGGCCCGCGGGCCGGTCCTCGCCGGGCCCGGGACGGGAGCGCTCGGCGTACCGGGGCTGCTGGGGCAGCGCCGCGGTGGGCTCGTGCGGGGCGGCCGGGTCCTGGCCGTAGCCGGGCGGCGGCGGGGCCTGCTGGTAGGCCGGCCGCTCGCCGTAGCTGGCCCGGCCGACCTCCATCGGGCGCTGGTAGCCGGCGCCGCGGGGGCGCTGCTCGGCGGTGGGCTGCTCGCCCTCGGCCGGGCGGTACAGGTACGCGAAGGGGTCTTCCTCGCCCGCGCCCTCGGGCGCTGCGCCGCTGTTGCCGGGCGTGGTCACGTTCGACTCTCCTGGGCTGGTTGCACTCGTACCCAGGGCACCCTACCCGTCCCCGGTGAGCGGGGGGCAAACGGTTCGGCCGCTCTCAGCCCGCCCGGCGGTGCGAGCGCTCGCCCCGGGAGCCGCGGGCGGCGCCGCCCCGGGTGCGCTTCTCGTCGTACATCCGCTCGTCCGCGGAGTGCAGCACCTCGTCGATGCTCATCCCGCAGCCGGCCCAGCCGATGCCGAGGCTGACGCCGACCCGCACCGCCCGGTTGTCGATCCGCATCGGCGGCAGGATCGCGCCGCGCAGCCGGCCGGCGAGTTCCTTGGCCTCCTCGCGGCCGATGTTGTCGGCGAGGACGACGAACTCGTCGCCGCTCATCCGGGCGACCGTGTCGCCCTCCCGGACGACCTGCTGGAGGCGGCGGGCGATCTCGATCAGCACGGCGTCGCCGGCGTTGTGGCCGTGCCGGTCGTTGACCAGCTTGAAGCCGTCCAGGTCGCAGTAGAGGACGGCCAGGCCGCGCTCGCCGGCCGGGGCGCCGCCGCGGCGGTGGCCGTGCCACAGGTCGCCGGAGGGCTGCTCGGCGGGGACCACGGCGTGCACGTGGTGGGCGGGGACGCCGCTGTGGTGCAGCACCTCGCCGGCCGCGAAGGCGGCCCGGTCGCGCTCCAGGGCCCCGTCGGGGGCCGCGTAGCCGTGCGCGTGGGGTGCGGACGCCCCGACGGCCTGGCGGCCGTCCTGGGGGGCGTGGGCGCCCTGGTGGGGCGCTCCGGGGGGCGGGCCCTGGCCGGGGATCCCGGCGGGCGGCGGTGCGGCCGGACAGAGCCGGCGGGCGAGCCGGGCCCGCAGTTCGGCGCCGTTGGGCAGGCCGGTGAGCGCGTCGTGGCTGGCCCGGTGGGCGAGCTGGAGCTCGTGACGCTTGCGGTCCTCGATGTCCTCGACGTGGGTGAGCAGGAAGCTGGGGCCCTCGGCGGCGTCGGCGC
>NZ_JBHUWH010000004.1:0-62009 GCF_042670125.1 Kitasatospora sp. NPDC057198
CCGCACCCCCGTCACGGTTATCGACACGAGCCGCCCGGGACTTGAGACCCCCGGCCCGTCCCGCGCCCCCCGCCCGCCGGACCCGCCGGACCCGCCGGACCCGCCGGACCCGCCGCGCCCGATCGCCGCCGCGCGCCCCGCGCGCGAGGATGGCGCCGTGGCCGAGCCCCCGCGCACCCCCGGCCCCCGCGACACCGCCCCCCGCCGCACCGGACGTCCCGCCGCCGAGGACCGGCTGATGCGCGCGCTGTACCGGGAGCACGCCGGCCCGCTGTACGGCATGGTGCTGCACCTGGTCGGCGGCGACCGGCAGCGCGCCGAGGACGTCGTCCAGGAGACCCTGGTGCGCGCCTGGCGCCACCTCGACCGGCTCGACCCGGACCGCGGCAGCCTGCGGCCCTGGCTGGCCACCGTCGCCCGCCGGATCGTCATCGACGGCCGCCGCGGCGAACGCGCCCGCCCCCGCGAGGTGCCGGAGAGCGCCCTCGACCGCCTCCCGGACCCGGCCGCCCCCGCCGCCGAGGACGAACTCGACCGCGCCCTGCGGCTGATGACGCTCACCGACGCGCTCGGCGCGCTGTCCGCCGCGCACCGCGCCGCGATCACCGAGACCTACCTGCGCGGCCGCACCGCCACCGAGGCCGCCGCCGTCCTCGGCGTCCCGCCCGGCACCGTCCGCTCCCGCCTGCACTACGCCCTGCGAGCCCTGCGGCTCGCCCTGGAGGAACGGGGCGTGACCCCATGACCGCACCCCGCGAACCGCACGACGGCCCGTACGACGGCCCGTACGAGGGCCCGTACGAGGGCCCGTACGAGGACCCGCACGCCGATCTCGGCGCGCACCTGCTCGGCGTGCTCGAACCCGAGCGCGCGGCCCGCTTCGCCGAGCACCTCGCGCACTGCCCGCGCTGCACCGCCGAGGCGGCCGAACTCGCCCCGACCACCGCGCTGCTCGCCGAACTCGCCGCCGACGCGCCCCCGGAACCGGTGGGACCCGCGCAGCCCGGCGGCGAGGAGCGGCTGCTCGGCCGGGTCTCCGCCGAGCGGCGGCGCGCCAAGGTGCGGCGGCTGGTGCTGGCCGCCGTCGCGGCGATCCTCGCCCTGGGCGGTCCGGCGATCACCTGGGCGGTCGTCGACAGCGGCCAAGTGGCCTCCGTAGCCCAGCAGTTCAGCGCCACCGACCCGGCCACCGGGGTGTCCGCCACGGTCGGCGTCGACCCCGCCGCCTGGGGCAGCCGGATCACCCTCGACCTGGGCCGCGTCCCCGGCCCGCAGACCTGCGAACTGGTGGCCGTCGGCACCGACGGCACCCGGCAGACCGTCACCAGCTGGACCGTCCCGCCCACCGGCTACGGCGCCACCACCGGGCTGCGCACCACGGGCGGCAGCGGGCTGCCCCCGTCGGCGATCGCCCGCTTCGAGGTCCGCTCCGGGGCGTCGGTGCTGGTCACCGTCCCCGCGGCGCCCGAGGCACACTGGAAGTAGTGAGGAGGCCCACGCGGGCCCGGGGAGCTGCCCGCCGCGGGGCGCGTGGACAGCGCTGATGAACCAGATGCCCCTGCTCTGCCCGCGCTGCGGCCGACCGCAGCAGGTCGTCCACCAGGAGGACCCCCGCCACCCGGTCCGGGTGGTGCACACCGGGACCGGCCGCGAGGCGTGCGAGCGCCCCGAACCGGCCGAGCAGCCCGAACCGGCCGCCGAGACCGTCGGCGAACCCCCGATCGACGTCGAGCGGACCGGCCTCAGCCGCTGCTGAGACCGGCCCCGCCCGGCCGCCGCCCGGCCGCCGTCCGGCCCCTGTCCGGCCCCCGCCTGGCCGCCCCGCCCCCGGCGTCGCACCCTGGAAGGGACCGGACCGGACCGAACACCCTGCACGCACCCGGGAGGTGGCGGCCATGATGAGGACGCTGGTCGGATGGCACATCGAGATGGAGTTCCAGGAGGACGGCGACCACACCAGGGCCGCCGCGCTGGTCCGCCTCTCCGACGGCACGGAAGTGCGCGGGCACGGGAGCGCGACCCGGCACCGCGCCGACCGCCCGCAGCTGCGGGTCGGCGAGGAGGTCGCCGGGGCCCGCGCCCTCAACGACCTCGCCATGCAACTGCTCACCAAGGCGCACGACGAGACGACCCGCCCCACCGGCGACCCGATGGCCCCGCTGATGTGGCGGAACGTGACCTGACCGCGCCCGCCGCGGCCGTCAGAGCTCGTCCAGCGGCACCGCCGGGTCGGCCAGCCGCTCCGCGTCCACCGCCCGCCCGGAGCGGACCAGTTCGCGGATCGGGTCGGTGACGTCCCATACGTTGACGTTCATCCCGGCCAGCACCTTCCCGCCGGAGAGCCAGAACGCGATGAACTCCCGCCCGGCGACGTCGCCCCGGAACACCACCCGGTCGTAGCCGCCGGGCTCCGCGTAGCCGGTGTACTCCATGCCCAGGTCGTACTGGTCGGTGAAGAAGTACGGGACGCGGTCGTACACGGCCGCCTTGCCGAGCATCGAGGCGGCCGCCACCGCGGGCTGGTTCAGCGCGTTCGCCCAGTGCTCGACCCGGATCGGCTTGCCGAACAGCGGGTGGAAGGCGTTCGCCACGTCGCCCGCCGCGAACACGTCCGGGTGCGAGGTGGCCAGGTGCTGGTCGGTGCGCACCCCGTTGTCGACGGTCAGGCCCGCGTGCTCGGCCAGCGCCGTGTTCGGCGAGATGCCGACGCCCACCAGCAGCACGTCCGCCGGGACGGTGCTGCCGTCGCCCAGCCGCACCCCGTCCGCCCGCAGCTCCTCCACCCGCACGCCGAAGCGCAGGTCGACGCCGTGCGCCCGGTGCAGGTCGGCGAAGACCTGCGCGGCCTCCCGGCCCAGCACCCGCAGCAGCGGCAGCTCGGCCGCCTCCAGCACCGTCACCTCCGCCCCGGCGGTGCGGGCCGCGGCCGCCGCCTCCAGGCCGATCCAGCCCGCGCCGACCACCACCACCCGGGCGCCGGGGCGGAACGCGGCCCGCAGCTGCTCGCTGTCGCCGAGCCGGCGCAGCGTCCGCACGAAGTCCCCGTCGCCGCCCGGCACCGGCAGCGTGCGCGGCGCCGAACCGGTCGCCAGCAGCAGCTTCGAGAACGGCAGCCGCTCGCCGCCCTCCAGCGTCACGGTGTGCCCCGCCGGGTCGACCGCGGTGGCCGCCGTGCCCAGCCGCAGCACCACCTCGTGCTGCTCGTACCAGTCGGCCGGGTGGACGTAGACCTTCTCCTTCTCCTCCTTGCCCAGCAGGTACCCCTTGGACAGCGGCGGCCGCTCGTACGGCCGCTCCGCCTCGTCGCCGACCAGGGTGACCGGCCCCCGGTAGCCCTCCGCGCGCAGCGCCTCGGCGGCCTTCGCCCCGGCCAGGCTCGCCCCGACGATCACGATCCCGGTGTCCATGCCTCACGTCCTTCCCACAGCGGTGCTCCCACGTAGGCCCTGTCCGGCCGATCTTGCCGGGCGCTTGACGCCGCGCGCCGATCCGACAAGACCGACCGGACAGGACCTAACCGTCCTGCCCGACGATGGCACCCGTACGCGTCCGATCGGGGGACCCGCGCCGGTCGCCGCCCCGCTCCGGCCGGGATTCGCCCGCGAGGCGGACCACGATCCGGCGCGGCCCTCGGCCTAGGCTGGGGCGGGTCCGGCCGTCCGGCCGGCGGAGCGTCGAAGGGAGCCCGCGGGATGGTGGAGCGAACGGCCACGGTGCGCTGCGTGCCCGCGGTGCCGTGCTGGGTCGGCCTGACCGCACGTGACCTCCCGACCGCGCAGGGCTTCTACGGCCCGCTGCTGGGCTGGGAGTTCGTCCCCGGCCCGGACCGCTGGGGCCCGTACCTGCGCGCGGTCGTCGACGGCGTCGAGGTCGCCGGGCTGAGCGCGCTCAGCTCCGACTGGGAGCGCCCGGTCGCCTGGACCACCTACTTCGGCGCCGAGAACGCCGACCGCGCCGCCGACGGCGTCCGCGAACGCGGCGGCACCCTCGCCGTCGGCCCGCTCGCCTTCGACGCCGGCCGGGTCGCGCTGGCTGCCGACCCCTTCGGCGCTACCTTCGGCATCTGGCAGGGCGAACCCGTCGACGCCGACCCCGGCGAGGCCCCCTGGACCGCCCGCCCCGGCGCCCCCTCCTGGATCGAACTGCGCACCGCCGACCCGTTCGCGGCCGCGCTGTTCTACGGCGAGGTGTTCCGCTGGGACGACCGCGACCCGGCCCGCTTCGAGGTCCGCTACGAGCACGAGCGCGTCGTCCTGCGCTCCGAGGACCGCAGCGTCGCCGCCCTGCGCGCCGCGCGGGACCTCGCCCCGCACTGGGAGGTGTTCTTCGCCGTCGCCGACACCGACGCCACCGCCCGGCGCGCCACCGCCCTCGGCGGCCGCGTCCTGGACGGCCCCGCCGACTCCCCGTACGGCCGCGTCGCCCGCCTCGCCGACGCGGAGGGCGGCCACTTCTCGATCCTGGGCCCGGCCGTCTGAGTCCAGGGGCCCGGGGAACGGCGGGGCCGTGCCGCTGGTGGCCGGAGCCCGTCGGAGGTTCGTGCTGCTGCGTGTCTTCAAGGGAACCGGAAGCCGATGCGCGCTCCGGCAGTGCACCTCTCGCAGACCCGGGCTCGCCGTTCCCCGAGCCCCTGACGGGGGCTCTCGCCGTTCCCCGAGCCCCTGACGGTGCTCTCCGCTCAGCGTCCCACAGGGGAGAACAGCCGGTGCATCGCCTCGGGGAGGTCGTCCGGGTGGCTGACCGGGTGGTGGAAGTCGAAGCGGGCGTCCAGGGTGCCGCCGCCGAGGAGCAGGCGGACGCGCAGGCCGTGGCGGTCGAGGGCGATCGGGCGGACTCCGCGCAGCGGGTCGGCGGTGGGGCGGTGGTGCTCCAGGGCGTGGGTGCCGAGCAGCAGCAGCTGGTCGGCGTGCGCGGCGGCCAGGTGCTGGAGCAGTCCGGCCTCCTCGGCGGCGACCGGGTCGGGGGCTGCGGCGGCCACCTCGTCCGGGTCGAGGCAGCACTCGGAGCCCCACAGGTCGTCCAGCGCCAGGTGTTCGAGCTCCAGTCGGAGCAGGACGCCGTCGTGGCCGTGGTGGTGCGGGAAGAGCGCGGCGGCGCTCTCGCCGGGGGCGCGGGAGAGCAGGCCGTCGGCCCGGATCCGGCCGCGGACGCGGTGCGGGACGGCGACGGGGGCGACGTCCACGCAGTCGAGTTCGGCGGTGAGCGGGCCGCGGGCGAGCGCGGTGATCCGGTGCAGCGCCGACTCGCGGCCGACCAGTACCGCCACCGAGCCGTCCGGCCGCGGCGCGCAGGCGACCTGCGGGGGCAGGCCGGGGCGGGCGGTGAGGTCGGCGCCGCGGACGTCCAGTACGGCGGAGGAGGCGAACTCCAGCAGGGTGCGGGCGCGTTCGGCGGTGGACGGGCGGCGGGCGGGCTGGGGCAGCACGGGGAGCCTCCTTCTTGATTAGGTAAGGCTAACCTAATCAAGAAGGAGGCTGGAGGTCCAGTGCCGGGGTGTCGTTCAGTCGCCGATCCGCGCGTCCGGCGCGCCCAGCATCCGCAGCACCAACTGCCCGTAGCGCCGCCCCAGTTCCTCCGGCGACTCGCTGCTGCGCTCGGTGTACCAGCGCGAGACGTCGATGCCGAGCGAGGTCACGGCGCGGGCCGCGGTCCGCTGGTCCGGGACGCGGAACAGGCCCGCCGCCGCCCCGTCCGCGATGATCCGCAGCACCGTCTCCTCGATCCGGATCCGCAGCTCGGCGACGGCCGCGAAGTCCTCCTCGGGCAGCGCGTGCAGCTCGTTGTTCACGATCCGGCCGACGGTGTGGCCGCGGGCGTGCCAGACGGTGAAGGACTCGGCCAGGGCGCGCATCCGCTCCACCGGGTCCGCCCCGGCGGCCTCGGCCCGCTCCACCAGCTCCAGGGTGGCCCGGTGGCCGGTGCGGGAGATCTCGGCGAGCAGCGCGGCCTTCGACGGGTAGTGGATGTACAGCGCGGCGGGGCTCATCCCGGCGGCGGTGGCGATGTCCCGGGTGGTGGTGGCGTGGTAGCCGCGGCGGGCGAAGGAGTCCACGGCGGCCAGCAGCAGCCGCCGGGCGGCCTCGGTGCGCTCCCCGTCCCCGGGCCAGAGCGCGGCGGTCGCTGGGTCGGTCATGGCCCAATCCTTCCAGACGGCTCCGGCGCGGCCCGGCGGGTCGGGCTGTTGACAGTGTGGCCCGCCGCAAAGATGCTAAGCAAGCGCTTAGTCACATCGGTTCGAGAGGTGCGGGGTACGAGGATGGCTGTGTCGTTCGAGGGCAAGGTGGCCGTGGTCACCGGCGCGAGCCGGGGCATCGGGTTCGGCATCGCCCGGGAACTGGTCCGGCGCGGGGCGAAGGTCTGTCTCACCGCCCGCACCGAGGAGACCCTGGCCGAGGCCGCGGCGGCGCTCGGCGGCCCCGGCCACGCGATCGCCGTCGCCGGGAAGTCCGACGACGCCGCGCACCAGGAAGAGACCGTCGCCCGCGTCATGGAGACCTACGGCCGCCTCGACCTGCTGGTCAACAACACCGGCATCAACCCGGTCTACGGCCCGCTGCTGGACACCGACCCGGCCGCCGCCGCGAAGATCCTCGCCGTCAACGTGCTGGCCCCGCTGGCCTGGACCCGCCGCGCCCACGCCGCCTGGATGGCCGAGCACGGCGGCGCGGTGGTCAACGTCGCCTCCATCGCGGGCATCCGGGCCTCCAACGGCATCGGCATGTACGGCGTCTCCAAGGCCGCGCTGATCCGCCTCACCATGGAGCTCGCCTCCGAACTCGGCCCCGCCGTCCGGGTCAACGCGGTGGCCCCCGCCGTGGTCAAGACCAAGTTCGCCGAAGCCCTCTACGAGGGCCGCGAGGAGAAGGTGGCCCGCGCCTACCCCCTCGGCCGCCTCGGCCTCCCCGAGGACGTCGCCGGAGCCGTCGCCTTCCTGCTCTCCGAGGACGCCGCCTGGATCACCGGCCAGACCCTGGTGGTCGACGGCGGCGTCACCCTCGGCGGCGGTCTCTGACCTACCGTCACTGGCCGTCCTCCGCACGGCAGTTCGTAATAGGGGGCGCGACGGGATTTGCCGGACGCGGGTCGTGGGAAGCCTGGGGTGTGCAAGGCTGACCACGATCAGCGGGGGACTGCCACCACCGGGGGGACCGGATGCGCGTCGACGTCGAACTGCACTTCGCCGACCCGGAGCACGAGCACACCGTGGAAACCGACATGGAGTACCTGCTGGAGGAGCTCCACGCCGTCGGCGAGGTCACCCACCGCCCCCTCGGCGCACCGCCCGAGGGCACCCGGGCCGGCGACCTGACCTCGTACACCCAGCTGATCGTCGCCGTCACCGGCGGCGCCACCACCCTGCGCGCCCTGATCGCCCTGCTCCAGGACTGGCTGGCCCGCCGGAACTCCGGCACCGTCGAACTCAAGCTCGGCGAAAACGAGTTGACGATCACCCAGGCATCCCGGCAGACCCAGCGCGAAGCCGTCGCCGCCTTCCTCGAACGCACCGCCCCCGCTGTGGACCCGATCGAGCGCACCGAGCGCGCCGATGGCTGACCGCGCGCTGATCGTCACCAACCAGCACTACCGGGACGGCTTCGCCGAACTGCCCGGCGCGACGGCCGACGCCGAAGCGCTCGAACGGGTGCTGAAGGAGGTCGGCGGCTTCACCACCGAGGTGCTGCGCGACGCCGACGCCGCCACCTGCCGGGCCGCCGTCCAGCGCTTCTACAAGCAGGCCGCCCGGGACGACCTGCTGCTGCTCCACGTCTCCGGACACGGCCGCAAGGACCGCCGCAACCGCCTGCACTTCGTCACCTCGGACACCGACCCCGCGCTGCTCGAAGCCACCGCCGTCAGCGCCGAGTTCGTCGCCGACCAGATGGAGGACAGCCCCTGCAACCGGATCGTGGCCCTGTTCGACTGCTGCTACAGCGGGGCGTTCGCCAAAGGCATGCGCACCCGCGGCGAGACCCCGAGCATCGACATCGCCGCCCAGTTCGTCGGCCGCGCCCAGCACGTCATCACCTCCTCCACCGCGCTCCAGTACAGCCACGAGAGCGAGTACCGCAGCCGCGAGGCGCACCGCCCGTCGGTGTTCACGGCCGCCGTGGTCGAAGGACTGCGCGGCGCCGCCGACCACGACGGCGACGGCCTGATCAGCACCGACGACCTGTTCCGCTACGTCGAGCAGCGGGTCCGCGCCCAACTCCCGGACCAGACCCCGCGACGCTTCGTCCTCTCCGGCGGCGCGCCCCTGCTGCTGGTCACCCGACGCACCGTCCACCTGGCCGCCCGCCCCGAGGACCGCGCCTGGTCCGACTGGGCCACCGCCCTGCTGCACGCCGCCGGCTACCGGGTCGCCCCGCCGCCGGCCGACCCCACCGGACGGCCCGTCCTCGCCCTGGTCTCGGCGGCCGGCCCGCCGACCGTGGCCGACGGGACCGACCGGCTGGTCCTGGTCCGGATCGCCGACACCCCGCACCCGCACACCGTCGACCTGGTCGGCCGGGACGAACCCACCGCCGCCACCGCCCTGCTGCACGCCCTCGGCCGCACCGGCGAGGCCCCCGAACGGCCGCCCGGCGCACCGCGGTTCCCCGGCGGACGGCCCCGGTACTGGGACGTCCCGCAGCGCAACCGCTCCTTCACCGGCCGGAGCGGCACACTGGAGAACCTGCGGGCCCAACTCGCCGACGGCACCACGGTGGTGCTGCCCCCGCCGCAGGCCCTGTACGGCCTCGGCGGCGTCGGCAAGACCCAGCTGGCGCTGGAGTACGCACACCGCTACATGTCGCACTACGAGCTGGTGTGGTGGATCGACGCCGAACAGGGCGAGAACGTCGTGGTCAGCCTCGCCGACCTCGCCCGGGGCTTCGGCCTCCGGGTCGGCGACACCGTGGAGGAGGCCACCCAGGCCGCCCTGGCCGTCCGGGAGCGCCTCGAACGCGGCGAGCCCACGCCGCACTGGCTGCTGATCTTCGACAACGCCGACGACCCGGAGGCGGTGCGCCGCTTCCTGCCCGACGGCCCCGGCCACGTCCTGGTCACCTCCCGCAACCAGGGCTGGAACGGTGCCGCCGAGGTCCTGAACGTCGACGTGTTCGACCGCGCCGAATCCGTCGATCACCTTACCCGCCGGGTCGCCGGCCTGGCCCGCCCCGAGGCCGAACGGGTCGCCGAGGCCGTCGGCGACCTCCCGCTCGCCGTCGAGGTCGCCGCCGCCTGGCTGGACAGCACCGGCATCCCGGTCGACACCTACATCCGCAAGCTCGAATCCGGTGCCATCCGCGCCCTCGAGGGCATCCGGTCCGCACCCGACCGCCCCGCCGGGACCTGGCGGGCGCTCGACGCGACCTGGCAGGTCTCCATCGACCGGCTGCGCGAGCAGTCGCCCGTCGCCCTGTGGCTGCTGCGCCTGTGCGCCACCTTCGGGCCCGAGCCGATCCCCGTGCAGCACTTCCTGCACAGCCGGGAGGTGTACTCCGTCCTCGGGCAGTACGGCGAGGAACCTCCCCACCAGGCCCGGGTCGAAGCGCTGCTCGGCCTGCTCACCCGCTACGCCCTGGTCCGTTTCGACGCCGCCGCCGACACCGTGCAGATGCACCGCCTGGTCCGGGCCGTGGTGCTGGACGGCATGACGGACGAGGAGCTCAGCGGGACCATGCACCAGGTGCACCGCGTCCTGGCCGCCGCCCGCCCGGCCCGCGGCGACACCGACGACCCCGCCAACTGGCCCGCCTTGGCCCGGATCTGGCCCCACCTCGGACCCTCCAGGGCGCAGGACTGCGACGAGCACGAAGTCCGCGAACTGCTCATCGACCGGGTCCGCTACCTGTGGAAGCGCGTCGACCTCGACCGGGCCCTGCGACTCGGCCGGCAGCTCGAAGCCAGCTGGACGCTGCGCGCCGAGTACGAGGACGACCCCGACGACCTGTTCCAGTGGCACCGCCAGATCCTGACGCTGCGCCAGCAACTCGCCAACGTCCTGCGCTCCCAAGGACATTACGGCGAAGCCCTGGCCCTGAACCGGGACGTGCTGGCCGGGCAGCGCGAACTCCTCGGCGCGGACCACCCCCACGCCCTGATGACCGCCACCTCGATGGCCTCCGACCTGCGCCACCTCAACCGCTTCCGGGAAGCCCTCGCCATCGACCGGGACACCCACGCCCGGCTCGTCGAACTCTTCGGCCCGTACGACCCGCGCAGCCTCACCGCCGCCAACAACCTCGCCATCGGCCACCGGATGACCGGAGACCCCGCCACCGCCCGCGACCTCGACCGGAGCACCGCCGAACGCCGCGCCACCGTCCTCGGCCGACGCCACCCCTACACCATCTCCTCCTCCTGCAACCTCGCCCGCGACCTGCGCGAACTCGGCGACCACGCAGGCGCGGTCGCCCTGCTCCGGGAGATCGGCACGGTCTTCGCCGAACTCGCCGACGCCGACCTGCCGGAGGAACTCCGCTGGGCCAACTCGCTCGCGGTCTCGCTGCGCCGCACCGGCCGCGGCGCGGAGGCCGCCGAGCTCGCCGGCCGGACCTACCGGCGCTACCGGCAGCTCCTCGGCACCGACCACCTCGACGTGCTGGCCTGCCTGCTCGGCCTGGCCGCCGACTTCGCCGCCGCCGGCCGCCACCAGGCCGCGCTGGACGTCGCCGAGGACGCCCACCAGGGGTACCGCCGCCTGCTCGACGAGGGCCACACCCACGTCCTGGTCTGCCGGAACAACCTCGGCCTGCACCACCGGGCCTGCGGCGACCACGCCGAGGCGGTCCGCTGCGGACGGGAGGCGGCGGACGGCCTTGCCGAGGTGCTCGGCGCCGACCACCCGGTCACCCTGGCCGCCACCCTCAACCTCGCCAACTCGCTCGCGGCGGAAGGCGGTTCGGCCGAGGCGATCGGGCTCGCCCGGACGGCCCACCGCGGCCTCGACGCGCGCTACGGCCCGGCCCACCTCGACACGGTGGCCGCCGCCGCGGGCCTCGCGGCCGCCCTCGGGCCCGGCCCGGAGGCGACCGCCCTGCGCGCGGCGGCCCGTACGGCGCTGGACGCGTACGGCCCGGACCACCCGTACCGCCGCGCGCTCGACGAGCGGCGGTGCGTCGACCTCGACCTGGAACCCCAGCCGATGTGACCCCGGCCGGGCCGGCCCGTCAGACGGCGACTGGCCGGGACGCCCGGAACGCCGCCTCCTGGCGGGCGGACACCTGACGGATCATCACGACCACCAGGACGGCGGCCGCGACGTAGCCCGCCTGGCCCAGCAGCGTGTACCCGTAGAAGCGCTCCCCGAACTGCTGGGCGAGCACGGTGCAGAACGCGTTGCCGACCCACGCCGCCCACCAGGCGTCGACCACCCACGCCCCGGTCGCGGGCGGGCTCGCGCGCCAGATGTCCAGGGCGATCCGGCGCGGGATCCACCACATCACCAGCGGGACGAACCAGGCGCCGACGGCGAACCCGGCCGAGTACCGCCAGCTGCCCGGGGCGAGGAACTCGGCGTTCAGGCGGCTGCGCCGGAACCAGAGCAGGAACCCGACGACGGCGCCGAGGAACAGCGGGAACGAGAGCGGTACCGACTGCGCGAAGAACGACGAGAGGCGAAATCAGGGGCTCGGGGAACGGCGAGGCCCGGTCTGCTGGCGGTTCACTGCCGCCCAGCGCATCGGCTTTCGGTTCTGTTCAAGACACGCAGCAGCACGGACACTTCGATGGGCTCCGGCCGTCAGCAGCACGGCCCCGCCGTTCCCCGGGCCCCTGATTGCGCCTCCCGCCGTTCTCGCTCCCCCGGCTCAGCGGTACTTGCGCAGCTCGCGGCGGGCGAGTGAGCGCTTGTGGACCTCGTCGGGCCCGTCCGCCAGGCGCAGGGTGCGGTTGCCGGCCCAGAGTTGGGCGAGGGGGGTGTCCTGGCTGACGCCGGCCGCGCCGTGGGCCTGGACGGCCTTGTCGAGGATCCACTCGACGGTGGACGGGACGGCGATCTTGATGGCCTGGATCTCGGTGTGGGCGCCGCGGTTGCCGACGGTGTCCATCAGCCAGGCGGTCTTCAGCACCAGCAGCCGGGCCTGTTCGATCCGGACGCGTGCTTCGGCGATCCAGTCCTGGACGACGCCCTGGTCGGCGAGCGGACGGCCGAACGCCACCCGGGAGGCGACCCGGCGGCAGGTCAGTTCGAGGGCGCGTTCGGCGATGCCGAGGGCGCGCATGCAGTGGTGGACGCGGCCGGGGCCGAGGCGGGCCTGGGCGATGGCGAAGCCGCCGCCCTCCTCGCCGATCAGGTTGGCGGCGGGGACGCGGACGTCCTCGAAGAGGATCTCGGCGTGGCCGCCGTGGTCGTCGTCGGGGTAGCCGAACACCCGCATGCCGCGCAGCACCTGCACGCCCGGGGTGTCGCGCGGGACGAGGACCATGGACTGCTGGCGGTGGGTCTCGGCGGCGGGGTCGGTCTTGCCCATCACGATCAGGACCTTGCAGTCCGGGTTCATCGCGCCGGTGATGTACCACTTGCGGCCGTTGACCACGTACTCGTCGCCGTCCCGCTCGATCCGGGTGGTGATGTTGGTGGCGTCCGAGGAGGCGACGTCCGGTTCGGTCATCGCGAAGGCGGAGCGGATCTCGCCGTCGAGCAGCGGCCGCAGCCAGCGTTCGCGCTGGGCGGGGGTGCCGAACTGGGCGAGCAGTTCCATGTTCCCGGTGTCGGGGGCCGCGCAGTTGAGCGCGGGCGGTGCCAACAGGACGGAGCGGCCGGTGAGTTCGGCCAGCGGGGCGTACTGGAGGTTGGTCAGGCCGGCGCCCGGCTCCCCCGGAAGGCTGTGCTTTTCTGTGAAGAAAAGGTTCCACAGGCCGCGGGCCTTCGCGGCGGCCCGCAACTCGCCGACCACCGGCGGGACCGACCACGCCTCGCGGGTCGGGTCGGCGAGCTGGGCGGCCAGTACCGGTTCGGCGGGGTAGACGAACTCGTCCATGAAGGCGGTGAGTTCGGCGATCAGCTCGGTGGTCCGGGCGTCGTGGGCGAAGTCCATCGGTCATCCCTCCAGCGCTTCGAGGCCGAACTCCACGAACAGCGGCACGAGTTCGCCGACCCGGTCGAAGCCCGCGCCGACGGTGCCGCCCCGGGTGTAGCGGTAGTGGATGCCCTCGAGGACGACCGCCAGCTTGAAGGAGGCGAAGGCGACGTACCAGTTGAGGCCGGAGACGTCCCGGCCGGAGGCGTCCGCGTAGCGGCGGACCAGTTCGGCGGTGGGCGGGAAGCCGGGGGCGAGGGCCGCGCCGGGGAGCAACCCGTCGAAGCGGCGGGCGAGTTCGGTGTACATCACCAGCAGGCCCAGGTCGGTGAGCGGGTCACCGACGGTGGACATCTCCCAGTCCAGGACGGCCGCGATCCGGTCCCCGGCGTCGACCAGGACGTTGTCCAGCCGGTAGTCGCCGTGCACCAGGGCGGGGGCGGGGGAGGCGGGCAGGGTCTCGGCGAGGCGGCGGTGCAGGTCGTCCGCGCCCGGCAGTTCGCGGCTCCGGGAGGCGTCCAACTGCTTTCCCCAGCGGCGCAGTTGGCGTTCCAGGAAGCCTTCGGGGCGGCCGAAACCGGCCAGGCCGACCGCGTCCGGGTCGAGTGCGTGCAGGGCGACCAGGGTGTCCACCAGGCGCAACCCCAGGGCGTGCACCCGCGGTTCGCCGAGGGCGGCCAGCGCCTTCGCGTCCCGGTGGGCGGTGCCGGGGACGTACTCCATCAGGTAGAACGGCGCGCCGATCACCGCGGTGTCCTCGACCAGCAGCACCGGCCGGGGGACGGGGACGGCGGTGCCCGCCAGGGCGCCCAGCACCCGGTACTCGCGGCCCATGTCGTGCGCGGTGGCCAGCACGTGCCCGAGCGGCGGGCGGCGCAGCACCCAGCGGGAGGCGCCGTCCTCGACCAGGTAGGTGAGGTTCGACCGGCCGCCCTCGAAGAGCCGGGCCGTCAGCGGCCCCGCGACGGGCGCGGGCAGGGCGGCGTCCAGGTGGGCGCGCAGCCTCTCCAGGTCGATTCCGGGCGGAGCGGCGGTGGTCATCGGGGGCACCTCGCAGGGGTCGGGACGTGCTGACTAAGCGCTTGCTTAGGATCGGCCCGGCGGCGGCGCTTGTCAACGAGCGGCAGCCCGCCGCCCCCCGGAACGGTGCCCCGGGGAGCGGCGCGAGCGGCGGCGGCCCCAGCGGGCCACGGCAACGGCCTCAGCGGGCCACGGGGGCGGCCTCAGCGGGCCACGGCGGCGGCCACCCGGTCGCCCAGGGCCCGGTCCACGTTGCGCCAGTACTGCAGGGCGCGCTCCAGCACCGGCGCGGACACCCCGTCCTGCAGGTGCCCGGCGATGTTGGCCACCAGCCGGTCGCGCGCCGCGTCGTCCAGCACGTCCCGCACCAGCGTCCCGGCCTGCCCCCAGTCGTCGTCCTCCCGGTGCAGGGGGTACGCCTCGCGCACCATCCGCCCCGCGACGTCCCAGCCGAGCTCCCCGCCCCACAGCGACGGGTCGGCGGCCGGCCCGCCGTACGAGTTCGGCGCGTACGGCCGGGCGGTGCGGGCCGCGTCGAAGCGCATCGGGCCGTCCTTGCTGTACGAGTGCACCGGCACGTGCGCCCGGTTCGGCGGCAGCTGGTCGTAGTTCGGCCCGATCCGGTACCGGTGGGTGTCGGGGTAGGAGAAGATCCGGCCCAGCAGCATCTTGTCCGGCGACACCCCGATGCCGGGCACCAGGTTGGACGGCTCGAACGCGGCCTGCTCGATGTGGACGAAGTGGTCCTCCGGGTTGCGGTTCAGGGTCAGCCGGCCGACCTCGATCAGCGGGTAGTCGCCGTACGGCCACACCTTGGTCAGGTCGAACGGGTTGAACCGGTAGTCCCACGCCTCGTCGAACGGCATCACCTGGACGTGCAGCGTCCAGGACGGGTGCTCGCCGCGCTCGATCGCCTCGAACAGGTCGCGCCGGTGGAAGTCGCCGTCCGCGCCCGCCAGCCGGTCCGCCTCCGCCTGGGTGAGGAACTCGATGCCCTGGTCGGTCCGGAAGCGGTACTTCACCCAGAACCGCTCCCCGGCCGCGTTCACCCACTGGTAGGTGTGCGAGGAGAAGCCGTCCATGTGCCGCCAGGTCCGCGGGATGCCGCGGTCGCCCATCAGCCAGGTCACCTGGTGCGCCGACTCGGGCGAGAGCGTCCAGAAGTCCCACTGCATGTCGTGGTCGCGCAGCCCGTTGTCCGGGCGGCGCTTCTGCGAGCGGATGAAGTCCTGGAACTTGATCGGGTCCCGGACGAAGAACACCGGCGTGTTGTTGCCGACCAGGTCGTAGTTGCCCTGCTCGGTGTAGAACTTCAGCGCGAAGCCGCGCGGGTCGCGCCAGGTGTCCGGCGAGCCCGTCTCGCCCGCCACGGTGGAGAACCGGGCCAGCACGTCGCACCGCTTGCCCGGCTGGAACAGGTCCGCCCGGGTGAACCGGCTGACGTCGTGCGTCACCTCGAAGGAGCCGTACGCGCCGCTGCCCTTGGCGTGCACGACCCGTTCCGGCACCCGCTCCCGGTTGAACTGGGCCATCTTCTCGATCAGGTAGTGGTCGTGCAGCAGGACCGGGCCGACCGGGCCCGCGGTCAGCGAGTGCTCGTCGCTCTCGACCGGGACGCCCGCGGTGTTCGTGGTGAAGGGCACGTGCTGGGACATCGGGGGGACTCCTCCTCGGGCGCCCCGGCCGGGGCGCCGTGGCCGAGCGGCGGCGAGGGTCGGCCACCGCTGCTGCCCCCACTCGAACACCGGCCCGGCCCGCCCACAACCGGCGGGGCCCGGCCCGGTGACCCCGCCCGCCGGGCCCTCAGAACCCCGGCGCCGCGTACCCGTTCAGGAACCACAGCGCCGCCGACCACCACAGCACCCCCACCGCGCAGAACAGCGCCCCGCCCGCCACCGGCAGCACCCAGCCGCGCAGCCCGCCGTGCCGCACCAGCAGCACCTTCGCCGCGAACGCCCCGTACAGGAAGCACCCCGCCGCCGAGTGCAGGCCCACCCGGACGTCGGTGAACCGCACCCCGTACGCCAGCAGGCAGTGCTGGGCGATCGGCAGCGACAGCGCGAACGCCAGCCAGCCGCCCACCCGGTGCCCCACCCGCACCCGGCGGGCCGCCGGGCCGCGCCGGTACATCGCCAGCGCCAGCACCACCTGCGCCAGCGCCAGCCCGAACAGCGCCGAACCCAGCCAGGACTTCAGCCGCAGCGCGTCCTCGCCGGACTCCCCGAACAGGCTCCGCCCCGGATCGGGCACGTGCGCCCGCCCGAACCACAGCAGCCCCAGCGAGACCGCCACCGGCGCGAGCACCGCCAGCAGCGGGACGACCGGCGAGCCGCCGGGGCGGGGCCCGGCCACCTCAGCCCTCCTGCGCGCCGTCGTCGGCCGCCGGGTCCCCGGCTGCGGGCGCCTGGGCGGGGGCCTGGGCCGGGGGCACCTGCACCGGCACCTCGACGGGGGCCTGGACGGCGGGCCCGGACGCCGGGGCCTGCACGGTGGCCTGGGCACCGGGGTCCGCAGGGGCCGCCGGGTCCGCCGGGGTCGCCGGTTCGGCCGGGTCCGCCGGAGTCGAAGCGGGGGCCGACGCGGCAGCCGAAGCGGGGGCCGAAGCGCCCGCCGAGGCCCCCGCCGACGCGCCGGCCGAAGCGCCGCCGCTCGGCACCGCGCCGCCCGCCCCGCGCAGCGTCGCGATGTCGACGCCCACCGGGTCGCCCAGCGAGGTCACCGCGTAGAAGGTGCCGTGCGGGTCCGCCACCGTGTGCCCGGTGGCCTCGCCCGGCCCGCGGTCGCCCGCGTACCGGTACAGCGGGTGGCCCTTGTAGAGCACCTGGGCCGTCCCGTCCGGCAGCGCCGCCGCGCCCAGCAGCCCGTCGTCCACGCCCGGCCCGGCCTGCGGGAACCCCGGGGTGGTCACCGGCGGCCAGGACTTCGCGCACTCGTCCAGGCAGCTCGCGTGCACCGAGTTGTCGGCGCCGTACAGGTACAGGGTGCGGCCCTGCGCGTCCACCAGGACCGGGCCCAGGCTGCCCACGCTCGCCAGCGCCACCCGGGTGCCGGTCGAGGACGCGAACGTCGACACCGACGGGCCGGCGCTCGCGGACGGCGCCGCCACGGAGGGGGAGTCCGCCGCGGGCGGGGCGTTCAGGTCGGCGGGCGCCGCGCAGGCCGCGGCGGACAGGGCGGACAGCGACAGCACCGCGGCGGCGGCGGCACGACGGGTACGGGGCATCGGGGCTCCAGGGGACGGCGCGGCACTGGAGACCATCCACTCCCGCCGCCCGCCGCCCGGCCACTCCAGAGCCGGGCCGCTCCGCACCAGGGGGGACCCGGTTGCCCCGGAAGGCCCACCCGGCACCGGCGGGCGGACACTGGAGGGGCACCGCCCGCCCGAGGGGGCACGCCCATGAGCACCGAGCCCGTGACCACCGAGCCCGCCGGCGCCCGGCCCGCGATCCGGGTCGAGGGCCTCGGCAAGCGCTTCAAGGACCTCACCGCCCTGGACGGCGTCGACTTCGCCGTCCCGCCCGGCACCGTGTTCGGCCTGCTCGGCCCGAACGGCGCCGGGAAGACCACCACGATCCGGATCCTCACCACCGTCCTCCGGCCCACCGCCGGCCGGGCCGAGGTGCTCGGCACCGACGTCGCCGCCCACCCCGCCGCCGTCCGCCGGCTGATCGGGCTCGCCGGGCAGTACGCCGCCGTCGACCCCAACCTGACCGCCCGGGAGAACCTCCGGCTGATCGGCCGCCTCACCCAGCTGCCCCGGCGCCGCCGCGAGCCGCGCGCCGCCGAACTGCTCGACCGCTTCGACCTGGCGGCCGCCGCCGACCGCCCGGTGCGCACCTACTCCGGCGGCATGCGCCGCCGCCTCGACGTCGCCGCCGCGCTCGTCCCCGCGCCGCCCGTGCTGTTCCTCGACGAGCCCACCACCGGCCTCGACCCGCAGAGCCGCACCGCGCTGTGGGAGCTGATCCGGGAACTCGTCGCCGAGGGCACCACCGTCCTGCTCACCACCCAGTACCTGGAGGAGGCCGACCGGCTCGCCCAGCGCGTCGCCGTCCTCGCCGAGGGCCGGATCGTCGCCGACGACACCCCGCACAACCTCAAGGCCCGGCTCGGCACCACCGTCCTGGAACTCGGCATGGGCGAGGACCCGCGGGCCGTCCGCGCCGCCGACCTGCTCGCCGAGCGCCTGCGGCAGCGCCCCGAACGCGACGGCGCGCTGCTGCGGCTGCCCAG
Organism: Kitasatospora sp. NPDC057198; assembly: GCF_042670125.1. Lineage (NCBI taxonomy): Bacteria > Bacillati > Actinomycetota > Actinomycetes > Kitasatosporales > Streptomycetaceae > Kitasatospora > Kitasatospora sp. NPDC057198. The sequence continues at coordinate 18,258 of NZ_JBHUWH010000004.1, forward strand.
CCCGGACGGCTCGCCGCCGCTGATGGACGTCCTGCACGCCCTGGAGGCCGAACGGCTCGCCCCGCGCACCGTCGCCGTCCGCGAGTCCAGCCTGGACGACGTCTACCTCGCCCTCACCGGCCACCGCACCGAAAGCCCGCAGCCATGACCACCGTCCCGCTGGAACAGCCGCTCGCCGACCGCCTGCTCGCCCCCGTCCGGGACGGGCTGGCCGTCGCCGGGCGCAACCTGATCGCGCTGCGCCGGGTGCCCCGGCTGCTGATCTTCTCCACGGTGCAGCCGATCGTCTTCGTGCTGATGTTCCGCTACGTGTTCGGCGGGGTGGTCGGCGCGGCGCTGCACGGCGTCTCGTACGTCGACTACCTGATGCCCGGCGTGTTCGTGCAGGTCGTGGTGTTCGGCGCGGTCAACACCGCGATCGGCCTGGCCGGCGACCTGCAGACCGGGCTGATGGAGCGGTTCCGCTCGCTGCCGATGGCCCGCTCCGCGGTGCTCTCCGGGCGCACCACCGCCGACCTGGTCCGGAACGTGTTCGTGGTCGCGCTGATGACCGGCGTCGGCTTCCTGGTCGGCTTCCGGATCCACAACGGGGTGTGGGCGTTCCTGGCGGGCGGGCTGCTGGTGCTGGCCTTCGGGTTCGCGATGTCCTGGGTGTTCGCCGTGGTCGGCCTCGCCGTCGGCGACCCGGAGACCGCGACCGCCGCCGCGTTCCCCGTCCTCGCCCCGCTGGTCTTCGCGTCCTCCGCGTTCGTCCCCACCGCGACCATGCCCGGCTGGCTCCAGGTCTTCGCCAACCACCAGCCCGTCACCATCACCGCCGGGGCGGTCCGCACCCTGATGATCGGCGGCCCGCTCGGCACCCAGGTCTGGCAGGCCCTGGCCTGGGACGTCGGCATCGTCGCGGTCTTCGCCCCGCTCGGCGTCCGGCTCTACCGCCGGGCGGTCTGAGCGCTCAGCCGTGCGTCCACACCGTGCGGTCGCCGCCGCGCCAGGCCACCAGGTCCGGATCGTCCAGGTCCGGCTCGGCGACGCCCGCGTGCCGGATCAGCTCCACCACGTCCCCGGGCCCGGTCGCCCGGCCGACCGTCCGTCCGTAGATCTCCACCCGCCGGTACGGCCGCGCCCCGCGGGTCGGCGGGCGGACCACGACCGGCGGGTGGAATATGTCTCCGGACTCGCTCATGACTCCAGTGTCCCGCGCCCCGCCCGCGACGTCCCGTTGATGTCACCCGCGGTACCGGGCCCGCCACGTATCGTGGTCGTCCGTGCACGCCACCCGACCCGTCCTCGCCCCCGGCGGGCTGCCGCTGCTCGGCCACCTGCCCGCGCTGCTCTCCCGGCCGCTCGCCTTCCTCGACACGCTGCCCGCGCACGGCGACCCGGTCCGGATCCGGGTCGGGCCGCGCGAGATGTACGTGGTCAGCGGGCCGGAGACGGTCCACCGGGTGCTCACCGACCGGGCGGGGTACGACCGCACCGGGCCGCTGTACGCCAAGATCCGGACCTTCCTCGGGAACGGCCTCGCGTCCTGCCCGCACGCCGACCACCCGCGGCTGCGCCGGATCGTGCAGCCCGCCTTCCGGCCCGCGCTGCTGCCGCACTACGCGGAGGCGATGACCGCCGAGACCACCGCGCTGCTCGCCCGGTGGCGGGAGGGGCGGGCCGTCGACGTCACCCGGGAGGCGTTCCGGCTCACCACCGCCGTCGCCGTCCGCACCCTGTTCTCCGCCGGGCTCCACCCGCGGGCCGCCGAGGACCTGCGGGCGGCCCTGGACGTGCTGCTGCGCGGCCTCTACCTGCGGGTCGTGCTGCCCGCCGCCGACCTGCTGCCCACCCCGGCGCGGCGCACCTACCGCCGGGCGCTGGCCACCTGGCACGCCGGGGTGGCCGCGATCGTCGCCGACCACCGGGCCCGCGGGATCGACCGCGGCGACGTGCTGGCGCTGCTGCTGGCGGCCCGCGACGAGGACGGGCGGCCGCTGGCCGAACGCGAACTCGCCGACCAGGTCGCCACCCTGGTGCTGGCCGGCGCCGAGACCACCTCCGCGGCGCTGGCCTGGTCGCTCCGGCTGGTCGCCGAACACCCGGAGGCGGAACGGAAGTTGCACGCCGAAGTGGACGCCGTACTGGCCGGGCGGCCCGCCCGCTGGGAGGACCTGCCCCAACTGCCCCACACCGCACGGGTGATCGACGAGGCGCTGCGGCTCTACCCGCCCGCCTGGGCGATCAGCCGCACCACCACCCGCCCCACCGAACTCGCCGGGGCCCGGCTGCCCGCCGGGGCGCTGGTGGTCTGCTGCCTGTACCTGCTCCAGCGCCGCCCCGAACTCTTCCCCCGGCCGGGGGAGTTCGACCCGGACCGGTTCGCGGACGGCGGCCCGCCCCGGGGCGGCTACCTGCCCTTCGGGTTCGGCGCGACCAAGTGCCCGGGTGACCGCTTCGGACGGGCCGAGGCGGTGCTCGCGCTGGCCACCGTGGCCGGCCGCTGGCGGCTGCGCCCGGCCGCGCCGGGCCCGGTCCGACCGGAGCCGCGGCTCGTGCTGTCACCCGGCCCGCAGCCGATGGTGCCGCACTCCCGGCCCGGTGCCCCGACGGGCTGACGCCGTGAGGGCGGCGGCGCCGCCGGACTCGCGGCTCAGCGGGCCAGCAGGTTGACCGCGGCGCCGAAGAGCGGGGGCAGCGCGGCCGCCAGCGGGACGATGCGCGGGCCCAGCCGGGGGTGGTGGCGGGCGGCCAGCAGGGCGGCGGTCAGCAGGCGGTAGGAGCGGGTGGCCCGCCGCCAGGCCCGCTCGTAGCCGGCGGGGCGCCCGGCGGCCAGGCAGCGGACGGCGGCCTCGGCGGAGGCCAGCGCCAGCGCGACCCCCTCACCGGTGAGGGCGTCCAGGTAGCCCGCCGCGTCGCCGACCAGCAGCACCCGGCCGTGCACCCGGGCGCCCGCCCGCTGCCGCAGCGGCCCCGCGCCGCGCACCGGGCCGCCCGGTGCGTCGCCCAGCCGCTCCAACAGAGCCGGGAAGGCGGCGAGTTGGCGGTCGTACGGGAGCCGCTCGGTGCCCAGTACGGCGACCCCGACCGTCCCGTCCGCGACCGGCGTCACGTACGCCTCCGCGTGCCGCGACCAGTGCACCTCGACCAGGTCGCTCCACGGGCGCACCGCGAAGTGCCGCCGCTGCCCGTGCCGGGCCGGGTACCGGTCGGGGCCGGGCCGGTGCAGGCCCAGGGCGCGCCGGACGGGGGAGTGCAGGCCGTCCGCCGCGATCAGGTGCCGGGCGGTCAACCCGCCCGCTCGGACGGCCCGTTCGGTGAGCTCCAGCCCGTCGGCGCGGACGGCCAGGCGCTGGACGCCGAGCTGCTCGGCTCGGGCGGCCAGCGCGGCGTGCAGCTCGGTGCGGCGCACGCCCAGGCCGTGGCCGGTGCGGAACCGGGCCTCCGCGGTGCGGGCGCCGTCCGCCGACAGGTAGCGGATGCCCGCGAACGGGCGGCCCCCGACCTCGACCCCCAGGCGCTCCAACGCCCGTACCGCGCCCGGCATCAGGCCCTCGCCGCACGCCTTGTCCACCGGCGTGGCGCGCGGTTCCAGCACGGTGGCGGACAGGCCCGCCCGGACGGCGTGGATCGCGGCGGCCAGCCCGGCCGGGCCGCCGCCGACCACCAGTAGGTCGGTCATGCGGTGCTCCGGCGGCGGGTCGGTCACGTCGCGGCCCGGCGGCAAGGCGGTCACGCCGTGGTCCGGCAGCGGGTCGGTCACGTCGCGGCCCGGCAGCGGGTCAGTGCGGCGTCCTCGCAGCGCAGCCGGGTCGCCAGCAGCCAGGCGTTCAGCGCGCCGAAGCACAACGCCGTCACCCAGGCCGTGTGCACCAGCGGCAGCGCGAAGCCCTCCACCACCACCGCCAGGTAGTTGGGGTGCCGCAGCCACCGGTACGGGCCGCCGCTCACCAGCGGCAGGCCCGGCACCACGATCACCCGGGTGTTCCAGCGCGGCCCCAGCGTCCGGATGCACCACCAGCGCAGGCCCTGCGCGCCCAGTGCCAGTGCCAGCATCGGCCAGCCCAGCGCCGGGACGAACGGCCGGTGCGCATAACGTACTTCGAGCAGGCAGCCGAGCAGCAGCGCGGTGTGCAGCGCCACCATCGCCGGGTAGTGCCCGCGCCCGTACTCGACCCCGCCCCGGGCCAGGCTCCAGGCCGCGTTGCGGCGGGCGACCAGCAGTTCGGCCAGCCGCTCCACGGCGACCAGTGCGATCAGGACGGTGTAGGCGGTGGAGGCGGTTTCGCTGTTCATCGGCGACTACCAGCGCAGGAGGACGAGTTCGGAGGCGAAGCCGGGCCCGAGCGCCAGCACCAGCCCGTACGAGCCGGGCGGCGGTGGCGGGTCGGCCGCCAGCACGTCCCGCAGGATGTGCAGCACGGACGCCGAGGAGAGGTTGCCGCAGCGGGCCAGCGAGGCCCGGCTATGGGCCAACGCGGCTTCGGGCAGGGCGAGTTCCTCCTGTAGTGCGTCCAACACCCGCGGCCCGCCCGGGTGGCAGACCCAGGCCGTCAGGTCGCCCGGCTTCAGGTCGTGCGCGGCCAGGAAGGACGACACCTCCTCGCCCACGAACAGCCGTACTAACTCCGGCAGTTCGGCGCCCAGCAGGATCCGGAAGCCCGAGTCGCCGACCTCCCAGCCGAGCAGCCGCTCGGTGCCCGGGTACAGCCGGCTGCGGGTCGCCACCACCTCCGGGCCGGAGCACTCCACCGCGTCACCGACCGCGAGCAGCGCGCCCGCGCCGTCCCCGAACAGGGCCGTGGCCAGCAGGTTCGCCGCCGAGGTGTCGGCGCGCTGGAGCGTCAGCGAGCACAACTCGGTGGCCAGCAGCAGCGCCACCCCGTCCGGACGGCCCGCCAGCAGGTCGTCCAGCGCCGCGATGCCCGCCGCGCCGCCCGCGCAGCCCAGCCCGAACAGCGGCAGCCGCCGGACGTCCGGACGCAGGCCCAGCCGGGGCGCCAGCCGGGCCTCCAGGGAGGGCGCGGCGATGCCGGTGACGGTGGTGGAGACGACGAAGTCGACCTGCTCCGGGGGGAGTTGCGCGTCGGCCAGGACGCCGGCGGCGGCCCGCTCGGCGAGTTCGGCCGCGGCCTCCAGCCAGGCGTCGTTGGCCCGGCCGAAACCGTCCAGCTCCGGGTACCGCTCCAGCGGGAACGCCAGGTGCCGGAACTCCACGCCCGCGCCCGCCGCGAACCGCTCCGCGAGGGCCCGGGCACGCCCGTCCCTGTCCCCGCCCCCGTCCTCAGGCCGGTTCGGGCGCAGCGCCGCCACCGCTCCGACCACCTCCCGCTGCCTGTAGCGGTGGGTCGGGAGGACTCCGTGCACAGCCGCGATCCGCGTCACCGGCCCAGGATAGGGAAAAACCCGGCGGAATCGGGCAATTCGCCCGTCCGGGCGCGTCCCCGGAGGTGACGGTGCGTCAGGGGACGTCAGGGGACGTCAGGGTCCGGCAGGGTCGGTCAGGGGAGGAGATCCGTCCGGACCAGCTGCCCGTCCGGGCCGATCCGGTAGGACTTCGGCCGGCTCATCCGGGCGACCGCGGCCCGGACGGCCGCCTCCGCCGCCTCTGCCGCAGCCTGCCGGGCCGTGTCCGGGTCGCCGAGCCGGTAGTCGAGCAGGGGCACCCGGTCCGCATCCAGGTCCTCGGAGGTGACGCGGCCCTCGATGACGAAGCCGAACAGGGCACGCAGGGCGTCCTCGCCGAGCTCCAGCGGGTGGAACGGCAGCGGGTAGGGCTCCTCGTCGTCGTCCGGCCACGGCTCGACCGGGTGTTCGCCCGCCCAGTAGGGGAGTTCGAAGGGGAGGGGGTCGCCGAGGTCCTCGATCACGCCGTGGTCCGGGGCGAGGCTCAGCGAGCGGACCAGCTTCCCGTCCTCCCAGACGGCGAAGGCCAGCCAGTCGACCACGCTGTGCATCGCGTGCAGCACCGTCCGGCGGCCCGGGGCGGTCGCGATCAGCCCGGCGGGCAGTTCGGAGGGGCGGTCGACCATGAACCGCTGGTCGCACAGCACGTCCAGGTCGGGCCAACTACCGGCGCAGGAAAGCCCTTCCGGCGGGTAGACCGACCAGGACAGCGCGCGCGGCTCGTCACCCGGTTCGACCGCCCAGCCCGGGTACAGCCGTGCCACGAGCGCGTCCGTCCGCTCCCGGTCGGGGACGGTGCCCGCCACCTGCCGGAGCAGGTCGGGGACGGCGCCGTCGGCGTGGGCGAGCAGGGCGGTCTTGGCTCCCATGGGGTTCTCCAGGGCGGGGGAGGGGCTCGGTGCTTTCCGCACCCTAGGAGCCGCCACCGTCAGTCGCGCCCCGTCAGTCGTGCACCGCCAGCGCCGCCGCGAACCAGGTGACCGGCTTGGTGTCGGTGCGGGCGTTGGCCCAGGCGGCGACCCGGGCCGCGGTGGGGTGGTCGGGGAGCAGGCCGTACGGGGTGGTGGTGACGGCGAGGTCGCGGACGGCGTCCTCGTACAGGTCGTTGCAGAGCCAGGTGTGCATGAGGCCGATGTCGTGGCCGAGCACCTCCCAGCCGAGGATCCGCCCGTCCGGGGCGGGCGGCAGCGGGTGGTCGGGGAGCAGGACGGGCTCGTAGGTGTTCCCGGCGCGGAGTGCGGCGGTGAGGACGGCCGCCGAGTCGGCGGGCAGGCGCAGCGAGCAGAGCCGGGCGTCCGGGGGCAGCGGGCCCTCGCAGGCGGCGAGGGCCTCGGCGGGGGAGGCGAACCAGCGGTGGTCGGCGTCGTCGGAGGGGTAGCGGTCGGTCAGGCAGTCGGAGACGGAGAGCAGGTGGTCGGTGACCGGCAGACTGGGGCCGGTGGTCGGTTCGACCAGGATGACGAAGTACGCGGCGGCCGCGGTGGGCGGTTCGATCATGCGACCAGTCGTACCAGAGGGCCGGTCGCACCGGGGCAGGTCACAGCCGCAGGGTGTTCCAGCCGCGGGTGATCTCCTCACGGAGGTCCTCCTGCGGGGCGTCGGTGAGCAGCGCGAGCAGGGCCGCGCCGTCGGCGGGGCGGTCGGCCGGTTCGGGGGTGAGGGCCCGGGTGACGACGGCGGCCAGCGCCGGGTCGAGCGCGCGGACGGCCGCCAGCGCGGACGGCTCCGGGCCGGTGTCGACGATGCGGCGGATCACCCCGCCGGTGCTGGTCGCCGCGAACGGGCTGGCGCCGTGCGCCGCGCACACCACGCAGCAGGCCCAGGCCCAGACGTCCGCGGCGGTGCCGACCAGCTCGTCGCCGAACTGCTCGGGCGCCATGTAGGTGAGCGTGCCGGGGTTGGCGCCGGTCATGGTCAGCCGGGTGCCGTCGACCAGCGCGGCGATGCCGAAGTCCAGCAGTCGCGGCCCCGCCGAGGTGAGCATGACATTGGCGGGCTTGAGATCCCGGTGGACCAGCCCGAGCCGGTGCACGCCCGAGAGCGCCACGGCCAGTGCCAGCGCCAGCGCGCGCAGCGCCTCCGGCGAGCGCAGTGGCCCGAGTTCGCGCAGATGCGCGTCCAGCGGCCGTCCGTCCAGCAGTTCCATCGCCAGGAACGGACGGCCCGCGTCCACCCCGGTGTCCAGCACCCGGGCGGTGTACGCGCCCGGCACCATCGCCAGCACCTCGGCCTCCCGCCGGAAGCGGCGCAGCAGGTCGGGGTCGTCCAGCAGGTCCAGGTTGATCGTCTTCAGCGCGACCTGGGTGGCCGCCCCCTCCCGCTGCGCCAGGTACACGGTGCCCATCCCGCCCGCGCCGATCCGGCCCAGCAGCCGGTACCCGCCGATGCTGCGCGGCTCGTGCCCGTTCAGCGGCTGGTGCGGCACGGCGGCGGGGACGCGGTTCGCCGCAGGAGCCGGGACGGGGGAGGGGGAGGCTGAGGGCGAGGGCACGGGCGCGGTGGCCGGTACGGTCGGGGCGGCGGCGGGCACCGGCGCGGGACGCGGCGGGAACACGATCACCGCGGCCGGCCCGGTCAGCGCGGGCAGCCGACGGGCGGAGACCAGCGCGACCGCCTGGAACGCCACCCCCGCCAGCACCACGCCCAGCGGCAGCACCGCCACCCCGAGCACCAGCAGCAGCCAGAACCGGACCCGGCCCCGGCGGCGGATCCGCTCGTCCGCGGCCACCACCCCCGGCATCCCGACCGTCAGCAGCCGGCGCCGGACCAGTCGGCCCAGGAACAGCCACAGGCCCAGCACCAGCGCCGCCACCAGCCACAGCTCGGCCCGCGCGACGCCCGTGCTCAGGTCCAGCGAATCCTGCAGCTCGGACGGGGAGGCGAAGGCCGCCGGCAGCCGCAGCCCCTGACCGATGCCGACCATGAAGAGCATCAGCACCGTCAGCAGCACCCCGAACACCGCACAGGCGACCAACTCCGTCACCACCGCCCCCGGCACCGGCCCGGCCGAGCCCGCGACCACGGCCAACGACCGTTCCCGGAAGGCGCGCTGGGACCGGCGCAGCAGCGCGAAGGAGAGCAGCCGGGCGACGAGTCCGAGCAGCAGCACGAACGGCACGGAGACGTCGAAGGGGTGGAAGGTCACGATCGGATCCTTCGGGCGGATCGGCGACGGGGCAACGAGATCGTAGTGGCGGCACTCCGGATGGCGCCACGAACTACCGCTTCCACCAAGGATCTTGACGATACGTCCATGTCCCGTCCGGCGATCCGGGCGCCGACCCCCTAGCCTGGCCGGTGTGAGCAGCGCAGCAGTGGAACACCGGGCCCGGATCGGCACCCTGCTGCGGGCCTGCCACCCCGCACCCGCCGCCGCCGTCACCGCGATCACCGCCGCGATGGCCGCCACCGCCGGACGCGGCGCGCTCGGCACGGCCCTCACCACCGGCGCCGTCGCCGCCGGACAGCTCTCGATCGGCTGGAGCAACGACCTGATCGACCGGCGCCGGGACGCGGACGCCGGACGACCCGACAAGCCGCTCGCAGCGGATGAGTTGACGAATGGTCAGGTCGTCGCCGCCACCCGCTGGGCGGTCGCCTGCTGCGTCCTGCTGTCGGCCGCCTGCGGCGTCGCGGCGGCCACCGTGCACCTCGCGGCGGTGGCCGCCGGCTGGGCGTACAACCTGCGCCTCAAGGCCACCGCCTGGTCCTGGCTCCCGTACGCGGTGGCCTTCGCCCTGCTGCCCGCCTTCGTCACGCTCGCCCTGCCCGGCCGCCCCTGGCCCGCCCCGGCCGTCCTCGCCGCGGGCGCGCTGCTCGGCACCGCCGCGCACTTCGCCAACGTGCTGCCCGACCTGGCCGCGGACCGCGCCGCCGGCATCCGCGGCCTCCCGCAACGCCTCGGCCGCCGCGCCTCGGCCACCGTCGCGGTCCTCGCCGCGACCGCCACCGCACTCCTGCTCGCCCCCGGCTGGCCCGTCCTCGCCGTCACCACCCCGCCCGCCCTCACCACCCTCCTCGCCCCACCACGCAGCCGCGCCCCCTTCCTGGGCGTCATCGCGGCGGCGGCGATCGCCCTGGCGGTGCTGCTCCTGGGGGACGGCCTGTAACGGAGAGTGAAGTCAAGGGCTCGGGAGAGTACCGCCAGGGGCTCGGGGAACGGCGAAGAGCACCGCCAGGGGCTCGGGGAACGGCGAGCCCGGGTCTGCTGACGGTTCACTGCCGGAGCGCGCATCGGCTTCCGGTTCTGTCACAGACACGCAGCAGCACGAACCTCCGATGGGCTCCGGCCACCAGCAGCATCGACTCGCCGTTCCCCGAGCCCCTGGTGGTGCATGCTCGTCTGCCGACAGTTCCCCGGGCCCCTCGGCCCCTCGATTTTCCGGGCCGCCCGGTGCGCCTGCTCGGCGTCCTGGCGACAGTCGGTCACCACGTTCCGGTCATCGCCGGTCATCACCGACCGTTGTTGGCGGGCGTCAACCGCCTTGCGCGGAAGGGCTGTTCGAGCCGGAGCAGGCCGGGGACGGCGGCGAGCGAGGCGGCGAGCAGGAACAGCCAGGGCCAGGACGGGCCGTGGGCGAAGAGCAGGGTGAGCAGGCCGGGGGCGAGGGCCTGGCCGATGTTCCAGGACAGCTGGTTGACGGCCAGGTAGCGGCCGCGCCGGGCGGGGTCGGCGAGGGCCACGCTCAGTTCCTCGCGGCCGGGGGTGGCGACGGTCTCGGCCAGGTTGTACACCAGCATGGCCGCGAACAGGCCGGGCAGCACCAGCCAGCGCGGACCGCCGGCGGGCAGGGCGGCGAACAGGGCGAACGCCGCCGCGTTGAGCAGCGCGCCGGCGGCGGCGGTGCGGGTCGCGCGGTGGCCCTCCAGGAGGCGGGAGACCGGGTTCTGGGTGAGCACCACCTGGACTCCGTTGAGCACCAGCAGCGCGCCGGCCAGCGCGGCGTCCAGGTGCAGGGCGGCGGTCACGTGCACGGCCAGCAGGACGCTCAGCACCATCGAGGCCAGTACGAAGGACAGGTTCACCGCGACCATCAGCAGGTAGCGGCGGTCGGCCAGCACCGCCCGGTAGCCGCCACCGCGGGAGTCGGCCCCCGTCGCAGCCTCGGCCCCCGTACCGTCCGTCCCGGCATCCGTCCCGGTGCCCGCCTCGCCTCCCGTCCCGGTGGGGGCTACGGGGTCCGGCCGCCAGCGGGCCAGCAGCAGGGCCGCCGCCAGGTAGGAGGCGGCGTTCAGGGCGACCAGCAGTCGCAGTCCGCCCGCCCCGCCGTCGCCGACCAGCAGGGCGCCGGCCGCGCCGCCCAGGCCGAGCCCGGCGTTGCGCAGGGTCTGCACCAGGGCGAACCAGCGGGTGCGTTCCCCGGGCGGGGCGGCCAGCACGACCAGGCCGGTGCTGGCGGTCCAGTACGCGGCCTGGCCGGCCTGGGCGAGCAGGCAGACCAGCACGATCGACCAGGTGCGGTCGGCGAGCAGGAAGGCGGCGTGGGCGGCGGCGGAGAGCGCGTTGGCCCAGGCGGCGACGGTCCGGGCGCCGTGGCGGTCGATCAGCGGGCCGACCAGGGGCGCGGTGGGCAGGGCCAGCAGCCGGGCGGTGGAGACCGCGGCGCCGATGGTGGTGAGCGGGAGCGCGGTGGTGCGGGCGAAGAACACCAGGGTGAAGGCGAGGACGAGTCCGGTGCCGAGGCTGTCGATCAGGTGGGCGCCGATCAGCGGGCGGTGGCGGCCCGCGGAGGCGGGCAGGCCGAGGCGGTCCCGGAGCGGGGCGGGGGCGGTGGTGGTCATGGCACGAGGCTGTCTGCGATGATCGTTCCCGCCCATGGATTCGACGCTGCTCGAATCCTCACCGGCCGGGCGACGAGGGGGAGTCGATGCTGACCTGGGAGTTCTCCGCGCAGGACCTGGCCCGGACCAGGTTCGCCCGGTCGCCGCTGTGCGAGCTGACCACCAGCGTCGAGGTGCTCAAGGATCCGGGGCGGCGGGCCGTCCACCTGCCCTGGGTGCGCCGGGCCCGGCGCGAACTCGCTGGTGTGAGCTGGGAGTTGCTCTCCGAGCTGATCCGGCTGCCGACGGTGTACGTGCCGGACTTCCTCACCCCGGTGCCGGCCGGCAGCAGCCCCGCGCTGGAGGAGCAGCTGGCCGAGCTGACCGCGCTCGACCCGGCCGCGGTGCGCCGCGACCTGGACCGGATCGGTGGCGAACTCCCGCCGTTGGTGGCCGAGTTGTACGCGGATCCGGCGGCCGGGACGCGGCGGCTGGCGGCCGAGGCGCGGGCGTACTGGCAGGCCGCGATCGCCCCGCACTGGGGGCGGATCGAACGCCTCGCCGAGGGGGAAGTACTGCGCCGGGCCCGGCAGTTGGCGGCGGGCGGGCCCGCCGGGCTGTTCGCCGACCTGCACCCGTCGGTGAGCTGGGAGCACGACCTGCTGCGGATCGGCCACCGGCACCTGGAGGCGCACCGGCGGCTGGACGGCGCGCGCGGACTCGTCCTGGTGCCCACCGTGTTCGCCTGGCCCGGGGTGTTCTCCCAGCTCAACCCGCCCTGGCAGCCCGGCCTGGTCTACCCGCCGCGCGGCGTCGCCACGCTGTGGGAGTCCGCCGCGCAGGCCCCCGACGGCCTGGCCCGGGTGCTCGGGCGGGCCCGGGCCCGGCTGCTGGCCGAACTCGACGCGCCCGCCACCACCACCGAACTCGCGGCCCGCACCGGCCTGTCCGCGCCCACCGTCTCGCACCACCTGTCCGCGCTGCACGACGCCGGCCTCGCCGCCCGCCACCGCACCGGCCGCAGCGTGCTCTACCTGCGCACGGCCGCGGCCGAACTGCTGTGCGGGGAGGGGGAGTCGGCGGGGCTCAGTGGGTGAACACGGCGTACGAGAAGCCCTCCGCGCGCAGCACCGAGTGGGTCAGCGACACGCCCCGCCCGTACAGCAGCCGTCCCGGCAGTTCGCGCTCCACCGGCAGGCAGGCGGGCGTCCGGCGCGGGTTGACCACCACCAGGTAGCGCTCGCCCCGCAGGTACGCCAACGGGTAGCCGGTGTGCAGCAGTTCGACCGGCGCGTGCGCGCCCAGGCCCGGGTGCGCGCGCCGCAGCGCGATCAACTCCCGTACCTGGTGCAGCAGCGAGGACTCGTCGGCGCGCTGGGAGGCGACGTCCGGGCGGTCCGGTGACGGGTCCAGCGGCAGGTAGAAGCTCTCGGCGGGGGCGGCGGAGAACCCGGCGTCCGCCGTCGCGTCCCACTGCATGGGGGTGCGCGAACCGGCCCGGTTGTAGTGCGGGCCCAGCACGCTGCCCTCGGTGTCCGGCAGGCCCGGTACGAAGCGCATGCCGATCTCATCGCCGTAGTAGATCGCCGGGACGGTCGGCCAGGTCAGCTGGAAGGCGAACGCCGCCGCCAACTGCTCGCGGGTGCGCGGGCCGCAGGCCAGCCGGGAGAAGTCGTGGTTGGCGGTCGGCAGCGAGGCGAAGCCGTGCCCGGCCGTCGCCTGCGCGGCACGCTCCCACTCGGCCAGGAACGGGCGCATCGAACCGCGCCCCTCGGCGTCGAAGTAGCAGGGCTCGGCCGGCCACTCCTCGTGCACCGTGCCCGCGCCGTTGTTCCACAGCGAGCGCAGCGCCCCGCCGTCGGTCGGGCCGCCGAACTGCAGGAAGAAGTCCCCGTGGAAGCCCATCGGCACCGAGCGGGCCGGGTCGCCCCACTCGGCGAGAATGACCTGGTCGGGGTGGTGGGCGTCCATCCAGGCCCGCGTCTCGCGCCACAGCCGCCCGGTCTCCACGAACCCGGGGTCGTCCTTGACCAGCGAGGACGCCATGTCCACCCGGAAGCCCGAGACGCCCAGCGCGAACCAGTGCGCCATGATCTCGCGCAGCGCCGCCCGGTTGGCCCGCGGCCCCTCGGCGTCCACCGGCTGCCGCCACGGCTCGGCCGGGTCGGTGCGGGCGTAGCCGAAGTTCAGCGCGGGCTGGAAGTCGAAGAAGTTCGGCCGGTACCAGCCCGGTCGGCTGCCCGGCGAGGCCACGTACCCGGGCGCCGGGCGGTCCGCCCACACGTAGCGGTGGTCGTCCGGGTCGGCGGCCGAGCGGACGAACCACGGGTGCCGGTCCGAGGTGTGGCCCGCCACCAGGTCCAGCAGCACCCGGATGCCCTGGCGGCGGGCCGCGTCGGTGAACTTCGCCAGGTCCTCCGGCGTCCCGTAGCGGGGCGCGGTGGTCAGGAAGTCCGCCACGTCGTAGCCCGCGTCGCCGAACGGGGAGGCGAAGCACGGGTTCAGCCAGACCGCGTCCACCCCCAGCCAGCGCAGGTACTCCAGCCGCTCCGTCAGCCCCGCGAAGTCGCCGATCCCGTCGCCGTTCCCGTCCGCGAAACTCTGCGGGTAGATCTGGTACAGCACCGCGTCGCTCGCCCACTCCGTACCCACCACGGCCCCTCTCGTCCCCAACCGTCAGCCGTCAACCGTCAGCCGTCCCGCACCGCACCGCAGGCCGGTGTCCCTCCAAGCCATGCCCCGCCCCGGCCCCGGGGAACCAACCGGCCCGGTGCGCGGGCGTCCGGTGCGCAGGCGTTCGAGGCGGGGTGGCATCATCGCCGGGTCATGGAGTGCGGGTGCGGGTTCGTGCACAGGTGGGAGTGGTGGCGGTGGGCAGGTGGTGGTCGCGCGGGAAGCGGCGCGGGCAGCAGGACGAGGTGGAGGCGCGGCTGGTGGAGAGGGCGTCCTACCGGCCGCCGGACGGCGAACTGGTCGAGATGCTGGCCGCCGCCGAGGCCGGGGACGACGTCGCGATGAGCAACCTGGGGGCGGTGTTCCACTCGAACGGCGAGCCGGCCGCCGCGCTGCACTGGTGGGAACGCTCCTGGGCGGCCGGCAACACCGTGGCCGGGTACAACCTGGGCATGTACCACTCGGCCGCCGGGGACCCCCACCGGGCCCAGGTGGTCTGGGAGCAGGTCGCCGCCCTCGGTGACGCCGACGCCATGCTGGGCCTGGTCAGGCAGGGCCTGGAGCGCGGTGACGCGACCACGGTGGACCGCTGGGCGCCCGGCATCCTCGCCCAGGACGAGGCGTTCCCGATCACCGCCCTCGGCGTCGCCTTCCGCGACAACGGCGACCTCGACCGGGCCGTGCACGCCTTCCGCCGCGCCGAGGAACTGGGCGACGCCTACGCCATGGAGTACCGGGCCCGCCTGCTCACCGCCCAGGGCCGCACCGCCGAGGCCGAGGCCCTGCTGGCGAAGGCCGCGACCGCGCAGCGGATGCACTGACCTCCCCGGGCCGGGGTGTCCGGACCGCTCGCTAGGGTGCCGCCAGGCGGTCGACCGGTTCGTGGTCGGCCGGTTCGGGTCGGAGGGGCGAAGTGCAGCACCGGGAGTCGGTCGACGGCGGTTCGGCGAAGTACCGGGAGGCCGACGTGCCCGCCCCCGAGGTGCCCGGCCTCGCCGTGCCCGCCCCCGAGGTGCCCGGCCTCGCCGTGCCCGTCCCCGACGTGCCCGCCCCCGCCGCCGGGTTCCCGGACGAGGACGCGTTCGTGCTGCCCGAGGCGTGGCGCGAGCACGTGCTGCCCCGCCGCCGGGGCGGGGTGCCGGTGCCGCTGCCCGACTGGTGGCCGGTGGTGGACGCGGCGGCGGTGGCCGAGGCGGAGGACCTCCACATGACCCGGCCGCACCGGGCGATCGAGCAGGTGCTGACCGCCCCGGAGTCCGACCCCGGGGTGGTGGCCGCCGTCAGGGCGTACCGGGCCGGGGCGCCGGACCCGGTGGGGCTGGTGGCGGTCACCGCGATGGTCCGGGAGTGGGACGATCCCGACTGGGCCGAGCGGTCGTTCGCCGGCTGGGTGGCGCGCTTCGGCCTGAGCCTCGCGGTGCGGGCCGCGCTGGTCTCCCGGGAGGTGGACACCTCCGAGCTGCGGGTGTCCTACGGGCGGGCCAGGGTGACCGTCCGCGACCTGGACTCCCCGCAGTTCTCCGATGCGAGGTTCGACCTCCGGCTGCTGGCGGCCGCCCGCCGGGCGCTGGCCGCCGCACCGGAGCCCGAGTACGCCGCCGTGGTGGCGGAGTTGGCCGAGCTGCGGGGCACCCTGCTGCGCCGGGCGGTCACCGCGTTCCTGGTGCCGGAGCGGGCGGAGTGGGTCGACGAGTGTCTGGCCGAGATGTTCGGACACTCGCGTGAGACGGGCGGCCTGCTGCGCGCGCTGCTGCTGCCCGCGCTCGGCAGCGCCGAGCAGGCGCGGCGGTTCGGCGCGGCGGACCGCGGGGCGTGGACGTACTGGGAGCCCCAGTTGGTGGCCACCGTCACCGACGGGGTGGGGTCGGCCGCGGCGCCGCTGGTCGCGGGGGCACTGGAGCAGTGCCGGTGGGACGACGACTGGGCACGCGAGTGCGCCGAGTACGTGGCTCGGTTCCCGACCGACGAGGCGATGGTCGAGCTGGTCGACCGGGTCGCCGACAAGACTTTCCGGCTGGTGCTGCTGACGATGGTGGAGCGCTTCCCGGTACGGGCGGTGCGGGTCCTGTCGGCGGCGGCGCGACGCGGCGGCCCCGACGCGGCGGCGGTCCGGCAGCTGCTCGACGGGCACGTGGCGGTGCTGCGTTCGCGGCTGCCGGAGATCCTGCCGACCCTGGACGAGGAGAGCTCCGCGTACGTCCGGGGCCTGGCGGGGGCGCGGGAGCCGCTGCCCGAGGCGGCGCCGGAGCGGCTGCCCGCGCTGCTGGTCGACCCGCCGTGGACGCGGCGGCGGGCCGTCGGCAGGCCGCGGGTGCTGACCGGCCAGGTGGCCGACCAGGAGGTCCAACTGCTCTGGGAGGAGGGCGAGTCGGCGGCGTTCGCGGCCACCCCCTACCGCTCCTGGGAGTACACGGCGAACATCGGCTGGGCGGAGAAGGTGCGGAACTCCGAGGAGAACGGCTGGACCGGCCAGTGCTGCCGGCTGCTGGCCATCGCCCCGGCGGAGCTGATGGCGCCGTACCTGGAGTCCTGGAACCCGCGCGAACTGGCCTCCTGCGGCGAGCAGTTGGCACCGGTACTGGCCAGGTTCGGCCCGGCCGCGCTGCGGCTGGTGCTCGGCGCGGCAGTGGCCCGGCCGGCCCAGGTCGCGCCGGTGCTGCTGCCGGTGCGCGGCGCGGTCGCGGCGGGCGTGATGGCGGACGCCCTGCTGCGCCTCAAGTCCGTTCGTTCGGTGGCCCGTTCGTGGTTCGCCCGGCACGGGGTGGCGGGTGCGCTGCTGCTGGTGCCGGCGGCGGTCGGCAAGGCCGGTCGGGAGCGGACCGCGGCGGAGCACGCGCTGCGACTGGTGGCCGCCCAGCAGGGGACGGAGGTGCTGACGGCGGCGGTGGCGGAGCGGTACGGCGAGCAGGCGGCGGCGGTGGTCGCGGACGCGCTGGGCACCGATCCGCTGGAGACCTTGCTGCCCGCGACGCTGCCCGAACTCCCCTCCTGGCTGCGGCCGGAGGTGCTGCCGCAGGTCCAACTGGCCGACGGGAGCGGCGCCCTGCCCCAGCCGGCGGTGCGCCACCTGCTGACCGTGCTGCAGTTGGGGAAGCTGCGCGACCCGTACCCGGGCCTGGCGCTGGTCGCACCGGCGCTGCGGGCCGACACGGTACGGGAGTTCTGCTGGGCGCTGCTGGAGGAGTGGCGGCAGGGCGGGATGCCGGGGCCGGACAGCTGGACGCTGTACGCGCTCGGCGAGTTCGGCGACGACGACACCGCCCGCCGACTGGCGCCGCTGCTGCGCGAGTGGCCGGGCCAGAACGCCCACCACCGCGCGGTGGAGGGCCTGGACGTGCTGGCCGCGATCGGCACCGACACCGCGTTGATGCAACTCCAGGGCATCGCCCAGCGGGTGAAGTTCAAGGCGCTCAAGAGCCGCGCCCAGGAGAAGATCGCCGAGATCGCCGAGGCACTGGGCCTGACGGCCGAGCAGCTCGCCGACCGTCTGGTACCGGACCTCGGCCTGGACCCGGACGGCAGCACGGTGATCGACTACGGCCCGCGGACCTTCACCGTCGGCTTCGACCAGGAGCTGCGCCCGTACGTGCTGGACGCCGACGGCAAGCGGCGCAAGGACCTGCCCGCGCCCGGCGCCCGTGACGACCAGGAGCTCGCCCCCGCCGAGCGCAAGCGCTTCGCCGCGCTGAAGAAGGAGGCCCGCACCCTGTTCGCCGACCAGAGCGCCCGTCTGGAGGCCGCGATGGTCGCCGAACGGACGTGGAGCGCCGGCGAGTTCACCGACCTGCTGGTCTCCCACCCATTGCTCGGCCAGCTGGTGCGCCGCCTGGTCTGGACGGCCGGCACCACCGCCTTCCGGGTCGCCGAGGACCGCAGCCTCACCGACGTCCGCGACGAGCCCTTCGCCCTTCCCGGCGACGCCACCGTCCGACTCGTCCACCCGCTGCACCTGGCGCCCGCCGACCTGGCCGCCTGGGCGGAGCTCTTCGCGGACTACGAGATCCTCCAGCCCTTCCGCCAACTCGGCCGCCCGACAGCAAGGTTGACCGAGGAGGAGGCCGACGGCCACCGGCTGCACCGGTTCGAAGAGCACACCGTCCAGGCGGGCCGGATACTCGCGATGACCAAGCGCGGCTGGCGGCGCGGCGAACCGCAGGACGCGGGCCTGGAATGGTGGTTCCACAAGCCGCTCCCGAACGGCCGCCACCTGGTGGTCCAGATCGCGCCGGGCATCTACACCGGCCTCCCCGCCGAGTACGACGAACAGACCATCGAGGCGGTCTGGCTGGACGACAGGCTGGAGCGCTACTGGCCGAACAGCCACGAGTACCGCGAGCGCCTCGGCGACCTTGACCCGGTCACCGCCTCCGAATTCCTCGCCGATCTCGAGGAGTTGACTGCCGACTGACCGCACGTCGGCCGCCGGGCCCCGGCCCGGGTGGTGACAGCGGGTCAGGAATTCCGTCCGAGGAGTGGGAAAGGGGCAGCGGAACGCGGGGCGCGGTCGTTAAGGTGCGTGGCATGACCCTGCTGGTGAGCCGCCGCCATGTCGACCATGGCCGTGCCACCACGACGGGTTGTCGCCGCGTCGGCTGACGCGGCCCGTACCCCTCCCGTCGAGGGCCGCTCACGCACTCCCGCCGAGCGGCCCCGCGCGCTTCCCCGTCCCCGGTGCCGCCTGCCGTTCGGCGTCCCTTCCTTCCGCTCGCCGCGGAAGGATTCCGCCTCCCGGAACAGGACCCCGCCATGCGCACCCGGCCGCTGCTCCCCGCCCTCGCCCTGGCCGCGGCGCTCGCCGCCACCGCCTTCGGGCCGCTGCCCCCGCAGAACCCGGCCACCGCCCCGAACGGCAACGCCGGCATGCACGGCGACTCCGCCTCCAGCGACACCACCCCGTACGCGGGGCCCGGCACCGGCGCCGTCAACTGGAGCCGCACCGCGCTCGCCTCGGCCTGCCCCACCGTCACCGTCGGGCAGGACGGCTACCCGGTCGCGCTGTGCACCACGATCTTCGGCCGGACCCCGACCGTGCACCTGCTCGACCCCGCCGACGGCGACGACCTGGCCTCGCTGGAACTCCCCAAGGGCGCCCTGTTCGGCGGCGTGTACGCCTACCTGGACCAGAACGACCGGCTGGTCGGCGTCGACGGCGACGACAACCTGCTGCGGATAGGCCACCACCGCAACAGCTCCGGGGCCTGGCAGCTGACCGTCGACGAGAGCACCCCGCTGGCCGCCTCGGTGCCGGCCGGCGACAACATCGTCGGTCTCAGTCCGGGCTGGGACGGCAAGGTGTGGTTCGCCACCGGCGGCGGCGTCGTCGGCACCGCCGACACCACCACCGGCGCGGTGCGCACCCTGGCCACCGGCGAGGGCGTCGCCAACAGCATCTCCACCGTTCCCGGCCACACCGCCGTCGCCACCGACCACGCCCTCTACCTGCTCGGCCAGGCCGCCGACGGCACCCCCGTCGTGCAGTGGCGCGCCCCCTACGACCGCGGCCCCGGCCGCAAGCCCGGCCAGCTCAGCTGGGGCACCGGCGCCACGCCCAGCTTCTTCGGCCCCGGCGACGGCACCGAGTATGTCACCATCACCGACAACGCCGCCCCGCACGAGAACCTGCTGGTCTACCGGGTCGACGCCGGGCCGGCCCCGGTCTGCGCCACGCCCGTGCTCACCAAGTGGGCCGCCAGCGGCACCGAGGACGCGGTGATCGCCTCCGGCCGCAGCGTCTTCGTCACCAACACCTACGGCTACCCGTACCCGGCGCTGCCCGAGGGCGCGCCCGCCGGCGTCCCGTCCTCGGCCTCCTTCCAGGGCGGCCTGGCCCGGATCGACCTGAACGCGACCGGCACCGGTTGCAGCACCGTCTGGGAGAGCGACGTCAAGTCCGCCGCGCTGCCCCGGCTCTCGCTCGGCGACGACCTGATCTACACCGTCACCGTCAGCGGCCCGACCGACCCGGTGGGCGCCCAGACCTTCGCCACCTACGCGCACGCGGTGATCGACCCGAACACCGGCGCCAAGGTCGCCGGGAGCTCCTTCGGCATCGGCCTGCTCTACAACCCGCTGCAGATGACCGGCACCACCGCCCCCGACGGCACCCTCTACCAGGGCACCGAGACCGGGGTGCTGCGGATCACCGAGAAGTAGCGGCCGCACGGCAGGAAGGGCCCCGGGGGAACCTCCCCCGGGGCCCTTCGCACGCAGCCCGTCCGGAAATTCCCCCGCCGCCGGGAAGCACGCCCTACCGGCCGGGAACACCGGCTTCCTAGATTCCTCGTCGCGACAACCGGCCCTGGAAGAAACCGAGTTCCCGAGGGGGAAAGCGTGGCTGACCTAGAGGTGGGCGTACTGGCGATCGGCGCCGGACCGGCGAACCTGGCCCTCGCCGCCGCGATCGAGGAGAGCGGATCGGCCGAACTGGCCGAGCACACCCTGCTGTTGGAGCAGGCCCCGGACATCAAGTGGCAGCGCGACCTGCTGATGCCCTGGGCCCGCAGCCAAGTGTCCTTCCTGAAGGACCTGGTGACGCTGCGCGACCCGCGCAGCCGCTTCTCGTTCCTCAACTTCCTGCACCAGCACGACCGTCTGGACCAGTTCATCAACCTGGGCACCTTCCACCCGCACCGCTGGGAGTTCTCCGACTACCTGCAGTGGGTGGCCCGCTCGCTGGAGAAGGTGCGGATCCGCTACGACGCCAAGGCCACCGCCACCGAGCCGCGCTACGACGCCGACGGCAAGCTGGTCGGCTGGCAGGTCACCCTCGCCGACGGCGACACCATCCGCTGCCGCGACCTGGTCGTCGGCGCCGGCCGCGACATGCACATCCCCGCGGTCTTCGCCGACCTGCCCGCCGAGAAGGTCATCCACAGCGCCCGCTTCCGCGGCCGGATCAGCACCGTCGACAAGAACGCCCCGCTGCGCGCCGTGGTGATCGGCGGCGCGCAGAGCGCCGCCGAGATGTTCATGGCGCTGTACGAGAACCTGCCGAACTCCACCGTCACCATGCTGGTCCGCTCGATCGGCCTGCAGAACTACCAGACCAGCAAGTTCGTCAACGAGCTGTTCTACCCGTCCTTCGTCGACGAGTTCTTCGACGCCCCCGCCGAGACCCGGGCCCAGCTCCTCGACGAGATGCGGTTCACCAACTACGCGGCGCTCGCCCCGCCGTTCCTCGACGAGCTGTACATGCTGCTGTACCGGGAGAAGATGATCGGCACCGGCCGGGCCGAGGTCCGCCCGATGACCGAGGTGCTCGCCGCCCGCGAGGAGGACGGCGAGGTCGTCCTCGACCTGCGCGACCGGCGCACCGGCAAGGTCACCGAGCAGCGCTGCGACCTCGTCCTGCTCGGCACCGGCTACGACAGCCGGATGCCGTCCCTGGTACGGGAGTTGACCGAGAAGGCCGGGCTGCCCGAGATCACCGTCAGCCGCGACTACCGGGTCGACCTGGGCGCCGGCACCGAGGCCGCGCTGTACCTCCAGGGCGTCAACGAGGCCACCCACGGCATCGCCGACTCGCTGATCAGCGTGCTCGCCCACCGGGCCCGCGACATCACCGGCGACCTGCTGGCCCGGCACGGCCTGGCCGCCGGCGCGGCGGGCGGTCGCTGATGGCCGCGCTGCTGGTGATCGCCCCCGGCCCCACCGCCAACGGCGACCTGCACCTGGGCCACCTGGCCGGGCCGTTCCTGTCCGCCGACGTGTGCGCCCGCTACGCCCGCGCCACCGGCCGCGACACCCTGTTCGGCACCGGCGTCCACTTCACCCAGAACTACATCGTCACCACCGCCCGCCGGCTCGGCGAACAGCCCGAGGAGCTGCGGCAGCGCGCCGCCGAACAGGTCGAGGCCACCCTCGCCGCGGCCGGGATCGTCCCCGACGGCTTCGTCCGGTTCGACGAGCGCTACCTCAAGACCGTCCGCACCTTCTTCGAACGGCTGTACGTCGAAGGGCACTTGAGGCTGCGCAAGGTCAAGTTCCCGTACCTGCCCGCCACCGGCGAGTACCTCACCGACGCCTACGTCCGCGGCGGCTGCCCGGTCTGCCTGGCCGAGGGCTGCGCCGGGCTGTGCGAGAGCTGCGGCCACTGGATCGCCTCCGGCGAACTGATCGACCCGCGCTCCACCCGGCACCCCGAACTCCCGGTCGAACTGCGGGAGAAGGAGGTCCTGGTGCTCCCGCTGGAGGAGCACCGGGCCGCCCTGGCCAGCTACTTCGCCCGGCTCGCCCCCACCATGCGGCCCCGACTCGCCCAGCTCGTCGAGGAGTTGACCGCCCGGCGGCTGCCCGACTACCCGATCACCCTGCCTATCGACTGGGGCATCCCCGCCCCGTTCGCCGAGACCCCCGGTCAGGTGCTGTACTCCGACACCGAGACCGTCGCCTGGAGCCTGCACGCCGTCGCGCTGGCCGCCGAGGCCCGCGGCGAAGTCCCCGGCGACGAGGAACGGCACTGGGCGCTGGAGAACGGCCCCGAGGTCGCCTACTTCTTCGGCTCCGACGCCAGCTTCGCCTTCGCGCTGGCCGGCACCGCCATGCTGCTCGCCCTCGGCGGACTCGCCCTGCCCGCGCACTTCGTCACCAACGAGTTCTACGAACTCGACAGCGACAAGTTCTCCACCAGCCGCGGCCACGTCGTCACCGGACGCCAGCTCACCGCCGAAGTCCCGCGCGACCTCGCCCGCTACTACCTGGCCGCCACCGGCCCCGACTTCCAGCGCACCAACTTCACCCGCGCCGCCATGGACCGGGTCTGCGGCCAGCGCCTGGTCGAACCCTGGAACCGGGTCGCCGCCAAGGCCGAGGCGTACCTCGACCGCGGCCCGCTGCCGGTCGGCGCCCGCTCCCGGCACGCCGCCGCGCTGATCGCCGAACGCTTCGCCGCCGCCCTGCGCCCGCGCCGCTTCAGCCTCAGCGCCGCCGCCGCCACCCTCACCGAACAGCTCGGCCGGCTCGACCGCTGGGAGGTCACCGACACCGACGCGGGCGACTTCTGGCACGAACTCGACCTGTTCCTGCGCTGCGCCGCCCCGCTGCTGGTCGACCTCGCCGCCGAGGCCCTGCCCGACACCGGCATCCCCGCCGAGCACACCGCCACCACCGTCACCCCCCGCCCGCTGCCCCGGCTGGCGACCCGCGCCCGCGGCGGCGGACGGTGAGCAGCACCACCGGGCTCGCGCCGACCGCCCCCGCACGGGCGACGGGCAGCGCCGCCGCGCACGTGCTGGTGGTCGGCGCGGGCGTCACCGGCCTGCTCACCGCCGTCGCCTGCGCGCGGGCCGGGCACCGGGTCACCGTCCTGGAGCGCGGCCCGCTGCCCAACCCCGACGCCACCTCGCACGACCAGCACCGCGCCATCCGCACCCTGCTGCCCGGCGACCCCGGCGGCACCGCCCGCCGGCTCGACGCGCACCGCCACTGGCAGGGCCTGGAGGCCCTGTTCGGCACCCCGCTGTACCGCCGGGTCGGCACGCTCACCGCCCACCCCGCCGACCGGCTCGACGACCTGCTCGCCGAGGCCGACAAGGCGGGCGTCCCGGTCGACCTGCCCGCGGCGGACGCCCTCCCGCCGCTGGGGCTGCCGCCCGGCACCGTCGGGGTGCGCGAACTCACCGGCGGCGTCCTGCTCGCCGACCGGGTGCTGCACGCCGCCACCCGCTGGCTGGCCGCCCGGCCCGGCGTGGCGCTGCGCCTGCACAGCACCGTCCGCTCGGTGTTCACCGGCTCCGGCCGGATCGTGCTGGACACCGGCGAGGTGCTCCGCGGCGACCTCGCCCTGCTGGCCGGCGGCCCGTGGACGCGGCGGCTCGCCGACAGCCCGGTCACCCTGTACCGGCAGACCATGCTCTACCTGGGCCGCCCCGCCGGGGACGACCGCGCGGACCGCTGGGACGAGGCACCCGCCGCCGGCGGCCTCGGCCGGGCGGGCCGCGGCTGGGTGCTGCCGCCCGGCGCCGGGACGCTGCTCAAGCTCAGCTCCGACACGGTGTGCCGCCCCGTCGCGGACACCGACAGCAGCGGCGAGGACCAGCGTCCCCACCTGGAGCGGCTCGCCGCCGAGGGCATCCTGCCCGACCTCGAGCGCTACCCCGTGGCCGGCGTCCGGGTCTGCCACTACACCGCGGACACCGCCACCGGCGGCCCGCTGCTCACCCGGGTCTCCCCGGGCCTGTGGACCCGCGCCGCCTGCGGCGGCAGCGGGTTCTCCACCGCTCCGCTGGTCGCGGAGCGCATCGCCGAAGCAGTGAAGGAGGCGGCATGACCGACGACGACAGGCCACCCATCGGCGTCCTCGACACGCTCCGGGCCACCCCGGCCACCGTCCGGTACCTGCTCGGCGGCGTCCTGGTCAACCAGCTCGGCGCCTTCGTCCAGACCTTCCTGGTGCTCTACCTGACGCACAAGAACATGTCGGACGGCACCGCGGGCCTCGCGCTCGGCGCCTACAGCCTGGGCACCGCCGTCGGCACCGTGCTCGGCGGCGAGGCCACCCACCGGCTCGGCGCCCGCACCACCATCGTGATCGCGATGGCCGGCTCGGCGCCGCTGGTCGCCGTGCTGCCGCTGCTGGCCCGCCCCGGGCTGCTGGCGCCGCTGCTGCTCGCCGTCGCCGGGGCCGGACTGTTCGCCCAGGCGTACCGGCCCGCCGCGTCGGTGCTGCTCAGCGACCTGATGCCGGACCGCTACCACGTGATGGCGTTCTCGATGATGCGGATCGCCCTCAACGTCGGCGCCGCGCTCGCCCCGCTGATCGCCGCCGGGGTGATCCTGCTCGACTGGGACCTGCTGTTCTGGATCGACGGCGCCACCACCCTGCTCTACGCGGCCCTCGCCTACCGGCTGCTGCCGCGGCACGCCGTGCCCGAACCGGAGGCGGTGAGCAGCACCGAGCGCCGGGCGACCGGCCGGGCCGCGTACGCGGCGATGCTCCGCGACCGGGCCTACCTGGCGTACCTGGCCGCGATCACCCTCGGCACGCTCACCTACGTGCAGTCCTCGGTCTCGCTGCCGCTGGAGATCGTCGACGACGGCTACCCGACCTGGCTGTACAGCGCGGTGCTGGCCACCTCCTCGGTCATCCTGATCACCTGCGAGCTGAAGATCACCGCGTACATCACCCGGATCCCCACCTACCTGGCGGTCGGCCTGGGCCACGGGCTGAACGCGGTCGGGCTGGCGGTGTACGGGCTGGCGGTGCACTCCGGGGCGTTCGTGCTGCTCGGCGCGGTGGTCTACGTCGCCGGGCTGATGACGGCGGCGCCCAGCATGTTCGCCCACCCGGCGACCTTCCCGTCCCACCTCAAGGCCCGCTACCTGGCCGCCATGCACGCCGTCACCGGCCTGGCCGGGGCGGTCGCCCCGCTGTTCGGCGTCTACCTGTGGGAGCGGTTCGGCCAGGGCTTCTGGGTGATGGCCGGTCTGACGGCCGCCGCGGCCGGCGCGCTCGCGGTGTACGGCATCAAGCGGGACGCGGACCGGCGGGCCGCCGGGGCCGCCCCCGCCGACGACCTGGTCGAGCCGGTCGGAGGGAAGGCATGAGCGGGGACGGCACGGGCGGGCAGGGCGCGAGCGGGCGCCCCGTGCTGGTGGTCGGCTACGTCGCCTTCGCGGTGCCCGCGCTGGCCGCCTTCCAGCCGGCCGGCTCGGTGGTCTACGTCGAGGAGCCGGACGTCGCCCGCAAGCGGCACCTCGCCGAGGCGGTCGAAGGCATCGACTACGCCCGCGAGTTGATCGAGTGGGAGTACCACCTGCCGGGCCGCGCCGACGCGTTCTTCGCCGCCCACCCCGGGCTCGACCCGGTCGCGGTGATCCCCGCCGTCGAGTACGCGGTGCCGTTCGCGGCCCGGCTCGCCGAACGCTACGGGCTGCCCGGGGCCGGCCTGGGCGCCGCCCAACTGCTGCGCGACAAGCACCAGTTGCGGGTGGTCGCGGCCGCCGCCGGAATCGCCAACCCGGCCTCCGAGCCGGTCGCGAGCGCCGCCGAACTGGCCGCCTTCCTGGCCCGGCACCCCGGCCCGGCGGTGCTCAAGCCCACCAACCGGCAGGCGTCGGTCGGCACCCTGGTGGTCCGCGGCCCCGAGGAGGCCGAGGCCGCCTGGGCGTTCGGACAGGCCCAGGACGAGGGCGTGTTCGTCCCCGACCGGCCGATCACCCCCGCCATGCTGGCCGAACGGTACGTCTCCGGGCCGGAGTTCAGCGTCGAGATGCTGGTCGCCGACGGCCGCCCGGTGTTCGCCAACACCACCGGCAAACTGCTCTACCCCGGCCGGTACCCGATCGAGGCCGGACACACCGTCCCGGCCGAAATCCCGGTGGAGACACACGAGTTGCTGGCCGCCGAGACCGAACGGCTGGCCGCCGCGGTCGGCTTCGGCACCGGCGTGCTGCACTGCGAGTGGATCCTCGCCGACGGCGTCCCGGTGCTGGTCGAGTGCGCCGGACGGTTGCCCGGCGACTCCATCACCGACCTGATCGAGGCCGCCTACCCGGTCGACCTCACCCGCGCCTACTACGCCCTGATGCGCGGCGAGAGCCCCGGCCCGCTGCCGGCCAAGGCCGAACGCGCCACCGCCGCCGCCTTCCTGGCCCCCGACCGGCCCGGCACCGTCACCGCCGTGCACGGCCTGGACGCGGCCGCCGCCGCCGAGGGCGTGCAACTCGCCGTCGTCGGCATCGCCCCCGGCCACCGCGCCGCCGGCCTGCGCAGCTCCTGGGACCGGGTCGGCATCGTCACCACCCTGGCCGACACCCCCGCCGAGGCCCGCCGGCTCGCCGCCGCCGCCGCCGCGCTGGTCCGGTTCGACATCGACCCCCGAGCGGAGGAGGAATCATGACGGAACGTCAGGAACCAACACCGGGAACCCTGCTGGTGATCGGCAGCGGACTGAAGGAGTACCGCGAGTACCTGGTCGGCCCGATGAGCCGCCGGGCCCGCGCCGCCGGGCTGGAACTACTGCTGGTCAACAACCTGCGGCCGACCTGGCAGCGCGAGTACTTCGACGAGATCGTGGTCGCCGACGTCTTCGACACCGCCACCATGAACGCCACCGTCCGGGAGATCGCCGCCCGCAAGCACGTCGTCGGCCTGCTCTGCTGGGACGAGCCGCTGGTGCTGGACGCCGGACTGCTGGCCGCCGAACTCGGCGTCCCCGGCCTGTCCGAACGCGGCGTGCGCGGCGTGCGCGACAAGGAGCGCACCCGCACCGTGCTCACCGCCGCCGGCCTGCGCCAGCCCGGCTTCGCGCTCACCACCGACCTCGCCGAGGCCCGCGCCGCCGCCGCCCGGATCGGCTACCCGGTGGTGCTCAAGCCGCGCGCCATGGGCGCCAGCATCGGCGTGGTCTTCGCCGCCGACGAGCACGAGCTCGACGAGGCGTTCCGCACCGCGCTCTCCGCGAGCGAGGTCGACCCCGGGCCGTACCGGGCCAGCGTGATCGTCGAGGAGTACGCGGGCGGCCCGGAGATCAGCGTGGACGGCGCCGTCCACAAGGGCGAGTACCTGCCGCTGTTCCTGGCCCGCAAGTACAGCAGTGACGAGCCGTACTTCGAGGAGGTCGGCCACGTCGTCGACGCCGCCGACCCGCTGCTCGCCGACCCCGCCCTGCTGGCCCACCTGGCCGACGCGCACCGGGCGCTCGGCGTCGAGGACGGCATCACCCACACCGAGCTGCGGCTCACCCCGCGCGGCCCGCTGATCGTCGAGGTCAACGGCCGGCTCGGCGGCGACCTGATCCCGCTGCTCGGGCGGATCGCCACCGGCCTGGAGCCCGGCGAGGTGCTGTTCGACGTCGCCACCGGCCGCCGCCCGGAGATCGCCCCGACCCGCGCCGCAGTCGCCGGGATCCGCTTCGGCTGCCCCGAACAGGACTGCCGGCTCGAGGAGTTGACCCTCCCCGCGCCCGGCGACGCGCCCGGCCTGCTGCACGCCGCCCCGATGGCCCCGCCCGGCACCGTGCTGCGGCTGCCGCCCGGCGGCTACCTGGCCCGGCACTCCTTCGTGGTCTGCGAGGCCGACAGCGTCACCGCCTGCGAACAGCGCCTGGCCGCCGCCGCCGCGCTGGTCCGCACCGTCACCTCCGAGGTCGCGCCCGCCGACCCGCAGGCCCCCTTCGCCATGCCCGCCGGACTCCTGGATGTGGACCGATGACCACCGACACCCCGAACGACGCCCCGAGCGGCAGCCCGCTGGACGCCCCGCTGGACACCCCGCTCGACGGCGCCGAGATCCTGCGCCGCGCCCGCGAGCTGGCGCCCGTCCTGCGCAAGCGGGCCGCCGAGATCGAGGACAACCGCACGCTGCCCGCCGACGTCACCGAACTGCTGCGCGCCACCGGCGTGTTCCGGATCGGCCACGGCCCGGCGACCGGCGGCCCCGGCCTGACCTCGCCGGAGCAACTGGAGGTGGTGGAGGCGCTCGCGTACGGCGACGCCTCGGCCGGCTGGTGCGCCGGGATCGGCGCGATGGGCGGCGCGATCACCAACTTCCTCACCCCGGAGGCGACCCGGGCCCTCTACACCGGCCCCGACCTGATCACCGCGGGCTCGCTGGTCCCGGCCGGCCGGGCCGAGCGCGTCCCCGGCGGCTACCTGCTCAGCGGCCACTGGCCGTTCGGCTCCGGCGTCCGGCACGCCGACCTGCTGACCTCCGGCGCGTTCGTCTACCAGGACGGCAAGCCCTGGGCCGCCCCCGACAGCCCGCACGAGCACGACTCGATGCAGTTCGTCGTCCGGGCCTCCGCCGCCGAGCCGGTCGACAACTGGGACACCACCGGCCTGTGCGGCACCGGCAGCAGCGACTACACCCTCACCGACGTGTTCGTCCCCGAGGGCCACACCTTCTCCTTCTTCGAACCGCGGGTCGCGCCCAACCCGATGGCCTGGTCCGACTCCTTCATGCGCGCCCTGCCCGGCGTCCCGCTCGGCCTCACCCGGGCCGCGCTCGACCACGCCCGCGAGGTGGCGAGCACCCGCTACGACCGGATGGCCGGCCGCAGTTGGGCCGACAGCTGGCGGGTGCAGACCGAACTGGCCAGCTGCGAGGCCGAGTTCAACGCCGCCCGGGAGGGCGTGTACGGGGCGACCCGCCGCCAGTGGGAGGTGCTGGCGGCCGGCGGCACGCTGGACGACCTCAGCCCGACCGAGCGCGGCGCCGTCCCGCTGTCCGGCCTGCACGCCGTGCACGTGGCCCGCTCGGTGGTGAACCGGCTCTACGACCTCCTGCAGACCTGGTCGATCAACCACGACTCCCCGATGGACCGCTGGCTGCGCGACACCGCGGTGCTGAGCCAGGGCCAGATCGGCCACGACGTGGTCCTGGAGTCGGTCGGCGCCTACCTGCTCGGCCGCCCGCCGAAGGTCCGGATCGGCCTCGGCCTCCACTGAGCACCGCCAACCACCCCCAGCAGAAGGAGAAATGACCAGCATGACGACGGAGATCCTGCGCCGCGCCCGGGAGTTGGCGCCGCTGCTGCGGGAGAAGGCCGCGGAGATCGAGGCCAACCGCACGCTGCCCGCCGACGTCCTCGAACTGCTGCGCGCCACCGGGGTGTTCGGCATGTGCTTCGGCCCCGAGTGGGGCGGCCCCGGCCTGACCTCGATGGAGCAGACCGAGGTGGTGGAGGCGCTCGCGTACGGCGACGCCTCGGCCGCCTGGTGCGCCGTGATCGGCGCCAACACCGGCATCTACGCCAACTTCCTGGACCGGACCGTGGCCAAGGAGGTCTTTCCGCGCCTCGACCTGGTGGTGGCCGGCCTGCTCCAGCCCTCCGGCCGGGCCGAGCGCGTCCCCGGCGGCTTCCGGCTCAGCGGCCGCTGGTCGTTCGGCTCCGGGATCAAGCACGCCGACTGGGTGACCTCCGGCGCGTTCATCTACGACGGCGGCGAGCCCTGGGCCGCGCCCGGCAGCAAGCACCGGCACGACTCCCGGCAGTTCCTGGTGCGCCGCGAGCAGGTCGGGGTGATCGACAACTGGAACACCACCGGCCTGCGCGGCAGCGGCAGTTGCGACTACACCATGGACGGGGTGTTCGTCCCCGAGGAGCACACCTACACCTTCGCCACCCCGCAGGGCCGCCCCGGCCCGCTCACCCAGCCGGACTCCTTCACCCGGGCGATGTGCGGCGTCCCGCTGGGCGTGGCCCGGGCCGCCCTCGACCACGTCCGCGAGGTGGCGAGCACCCGCTACGACCGGATGGCCGGCCGCAGTTGGGCCGACAGCTGGCGGGTGCAGACCGAGATCTCCCGGCTGGAGGGCCAGTTCAACGCCACCCGGGAGGGCGTCTACGGCGCGATGCGCCGCCAGTGGGAGGTGCTGGCGGCCGGCGGCACCCTGGACGACCTCGCCCCGGTCGAGCGCGCCGCCTCCCCGCTGTCCTGGCTGCACGCCTTCCGCAGCTCCCGGGAGATCGTCTCGCGCTCCTACGACCTGCTGCAGACCTGGTCGATCTACCGCAGCTCGCCGATGGACCGCTGGCTGCGCGACACCGCCGTGCTCGCCCAGCACCTGGTCGCCCAGGACCGCATCCTGCAGTCCGCCGGGGCCTACCTGCTGGGCTCCGAGCCCGAGTTCGGCATCAGCCTCGGCCTGGTCTGACCCCACCAACCCCGAACCCCCAAGGGAGGCAACCCCGATGAGCAGACTCGTCCTGCTGGTCAACCCGAACAAGGTGCATCCGCCGATCGCCCCGTACGCCCTCGACGTGCTCACCACCGCACTGGAGGACGACGGCTTCGAGGTGGAGGTGCTCGACCTGACCTTCCGCCGCGACGACTGGAAGACCTGCCTGCACGAGTACTTCGCCGAACGCTCCCCGATGCTGGTGGGGGTGACCGTCCGCAACACCGACACCGTGTACGCCTTCGAGCAGCGCCCGTTCGTCGGCGAGCACCTGGAGATCATCACCGAGATCCGGCGGCTCACCGACGCGCCCGTGGTCGGCGGCGGGATCGGCTTCTCCACCATGCCGTTCGCGCTGGTCGAGTACTTCGGCATCGACTACGGCGTGAAGGGCCCCGGCGAGAAGATCCTCTGCGAGCTGGCCGCCGCGGTCGCCGAGGGCCGCGACACCGGCAGCATCCCCGGCCTGATCCGCAACACCGCCCGCGGCGCCGTCCGGGTCCCGCCCGCGGTGCTCACCGTCCGCCACGGACAGCCCCAACTCGCGGAGGCCACCGGGCAGTTCGAGCCCAGGGTGTGGCAGGTCGACCGGCTCTCGGTGTACCGGCGGCGCTCCGGCGTGCCGCGCCGGGTCGACAACCTGGAGTACTACCGGCGCGGCGGCCTCGGCTCCATCCTGACCAAGAACGGCTGCGCCTACCGCTGCTCGCACTGCGTCGAACCGGACGCCAAGGGCACCCGCTACGGGCAGCGCGAACTCGCCTCCGTGGTCGACGAGATGGAGTCGCTGGCGGCGCAGGGCATCCTCGACCAGCACACCACCGACAGCGAGTTCAACCTCTCGATCGCGCACGCCAAGAACCTGCTGCGGGAGATCGTCCGCCGCCGGCACGCCGACCCGGCCAACCCGCTGAACGGGCTGCGGCTCTGGGTCTACTGCCAACCCAGCCCGTTCGACGAGGAGTTCGCCGACCTGCTGGCCGAGGCCGGCTGCCGGGGCGTCAACGTCGGCAGCGACCACATCCGCCCCGAGGTGCTCAGCGGCTGGAAGGTCACCGAGAAGGGCGGCACCTACTACACCTTCGCCGACACCGAGCGGCTGGTCCGGCTGTGCCACGAACGCGGCATCCTCACCATGGTCGAGGCGCTGTTCGGCATGCCGGGCGAGACCCCCGAGACGGTCCGCGCCTGCGTGGACGCCTTCATGGCGCTGGACGCCACCGTCACCGGCTTCTCGCTCGGCCTGCGGCTGTTCCCGTACACCCCGATGGGCATCGACATCGCCGAGCAGTGCGCGGGCGTGCGCACCGTCCCCGGCCTGCAGTCCAACACCGCCGACGGCCCGATCGTGCTCAAGCCGCTGCGGATGTGCTCCTCCCCGGCCGAGTACGAGCGGCAGTTCATGTTCGACGAGCACGGCAACTTCCGGCTGGTCTGCTACTTCTCGCCCGGCCTGCTGCCCGACCCGGCCCGCGCCGCCGACCCCGCCGAGCGCTGGCACGGCGCCGTCACCGACCTGTGGGCGCTGATCGACCCGGCCGACCACCACCGGGTCATGCTGCCCACCGTCGAGGGCATGAGCGAGCACGACAACAACTACGCCGACAACCCGTTCCTCACCAGCCTGGGCGGCCTCGGCTACACCGGCGCGTTCTGGTCGCACTGGCGCGGCCGCGAGGAGATCATGCGCAAAGCCCGGGAAGCGGCGGCTCAACCGTCACATCTGCCAACTTCTGTATGACATCGCACACTTGAGGCAGGGGATCGATCGGATCATGATGAGGTAACGGAATCATCACTACCGGTGATCGATTCCGCGCGCCGCACCGCGTCGCACAGCGCCGCACCGCACTGCACAGCACCGCACCACCGCCGCACCACCACACGCCGCGAGGGGACGATGAACCAGCACGGGATCACCACGCCGCTGACCGTGCTGCTCGCCGACGCCCAGCCCGCCGTCCGGCAGGGCGTCCGCTCCATGGTCGAGGCCAGCGGGGACGCCACGGTGGTCGGCGAGGCCGGCACCACCGGCGAAGTGCTCGCCGCCACCTCCCGGCACCGGCCCGCCGTCCTGGTCCTCGACCCGCAGTTGGACGAGGGCACCGGGATGCGGATGATCAGCCAGATCGTCCGCCTCACCCCCGAGACCGGCGTCCTGGTGTTCAGCACCCTCGACGACGACAAGGCCGTCGCCGCCGCCTTCCACGCCGGAGCCCGCGGCTACCTGGTCAAACGCGCCACCGCCGACCAGATCGTCCGCGGCATCCACGCCGTCGGCGCCGGCGAGGCCATCCTCGACCGCACCATCGCGGCCCGGCTCGGCACCCTGATCGGCACCGGCCACCGCCCGCGCAGCTACCCGTTCCCGCAGCTCAGCGACCGCGAACGCGAAGTCCTCGAACACCTCGCCGCCGGCCGCTCCAACACCGTCATCGCCCGGGAACTCGCCCTCGCCTCCAAGACCGTCAGCAACCGCGTCTCCAACATCCTCGGCAAACTCGGCGTCGCCGACCGGGCCCAGGCCCTCGTCCTCGCCCGCGACGCCGGCCTCGGCCACGCCGCCGCCGCCCGCTGACGCGACCGCCCCCTCCTCGAACGGAGCCCCGCCATGCCCGAAACCGGCCCGCCGCCCGGCCTGGTGATCCGCCGCCAGGAACCCGACCACCTCGAACGCGCCCACGGCCTCGACCTCCGACTCCTGCACCCCTGGGGCGAGCTGACCGCCCCCTTCCACGGCGCCTGGTGCGTCCTGCGCCCCGGCGACCTCACCGACACCCACCAGCACACCGAACGCGAGCTCTTCATCTGCATCAGCGGCCGCGGCGAGGTCCGCACCCCCGACGGCCGGCGCCACCCCGTCGCCGCCGGAGACCTCGTCCTGCTCCCCGCCGACACCGACCACGCCGTCGGCAACCCGCACGACACCGACTTCGCCTACTACGCCATCTGGTGGCAGGCATGACCCCCGCCGACCTCCACCGCCTCGACTACGAGGGCCGCCGCTTCCACGCCCCCGACGGCGACCGGCGCACCGTCGCCGTCTACCACCAGCAGGGCGACCTGGTCTGGGGCGAGATCACCGGCGGCACCGTCCAGCGCGGCTGGACCGCCGGCACCCGCCAGCCCGACGGCACCCTCGCCATGGGCTACACCTTCGTCCTCACCGACGGCCAGGTCGTCTGCGGCCGCACCCGCAACACCCCCGCCCTCACCCCCGACGGCCGCATCCGCCTCCACGAGACCTGGGAACGCTACGGCCCCCACCCCGACACCGGCACCTCCACCATCGAAGAGGTCACCCCGTGACTCCCGCCGACCCCGTGCCCCCCGCCGGTCCCGCGCCCTCCGCCGGTCCCGCGCCCTCCGCCGACTGGGCGCTGCTAGACAAGCACACCACCGGCCCGCTGCTGCGCCCCGGGGACGGCGGCTTCCGCGACTCCTCCGCCGCGTTCAACGAGCGCTGGGCGCACCGCGCGCCCGCCGCCGTGCTGCGCGCCGCCGACGCCGCCGACGTGCTGCGGGCCGTCGACTGGGCGCGGGACCACGGGGTGCCGATCGTCCCGCGCGGGGGAGGGCACTCGTACGCCGGGCACTGCGTCAACTCCGGCCTGGTGGTGGACCTGCGGGCGCTGGACGCGATCGCCGTCGACCCCGCCACCGCCCGGGTCGCCGTCGGCGGCGGCGTCCTGACCGGCGCGCTGTACGCGGCGCTGCGCCCGTACGGCCTCGCGCTGCCGCTGGGCAACGGCGCGGGCGTCGGGATCGCCGGCCTGGCGCTCGGCGGGGGCTCCGCCGCGACCTCCCGCCGGTTCGGCCTGACGGCGGACACGCTGCGCTCTACCACCCTGGCCACCGCCGCGGGCACCGTCCTGACCTGCGACGCCGAGCAGAACGCGGACCTGTACTGGGCCTGCCGGGGCGGTGGCGGCGGCAACTTCGGCATCAACCTGGAGCTGACCTTCCAGGCCGTGGCGGCCCCCGCCGCGTCCACCTGCGTGCTGCTCTGGGAGGGTGCCCGTGCCCTCGAAGTCCTCTGCGCCGTCCAGCAGTTGATGCTCACCGCCCCCGAGGAGACCTCGCTCCGCCTCGGCGTGGCCCGCACCGGCGGCCGCACCCTGGTCTCCACCGTCGGCCTGCACCTCGGCCCGGCCGCCGAGCTGCGCGAGCTGCTCGCCCCGGCGTTCGCGGCCGGTGCGCCGCTGCGCGCGGAGATCGCCGACCGGGACTTCTGGGACGCGATGGACCACCTCCAGCACGAGACCAGCGGCGGGGCGTTCGCCGTCCGCACCCACTTCGCGGCCCGTCCGCTGCCGCCCGAGGCGCTGGCCGCCGCCCTGGCGCACCTCGCGGCCGCGCCGCCCAGCGGCAACAGCGACGGCTGCGGCCTGGCACTGTTCGGCTGGGGCGGCGCGATCAACCGGGTCGACCCGGCGGCCACCGCCTTCGTGCACCGCGACGCCCAGTACCTGGTCAGCCTGGACACCTCCTGGCTGCCCGGCGAGGACCCGGCCCCGCACCTGGCCCACCTGGCCGGCCTCGACCACCTGATCGCCCCGCACGCGACCGGCGGCGCCTACCTGAACTTCACCGACCCGGACCTGCGGAGCTGGCGCAGCGCCTACTACGGTGCGAACTACCCGCGGCTGGTCGCCACCAAGCGCCGCCACGACCCGGACGGACTCTTCGCCTTCCCGCAGTCCATCGGCAGCTGACCGACGCCAACTCCCGCTCCCAGAAAGGTGACTGACCGACCGTCAGTCCCTTCTCCGTGCCCGGAAGGAGACACCACCGTGTCGCCGCGAACCGCCACCCCCCGCCACTACCTGATGTGCCGGCCCGCGCACTTCACCGTCGACTACTCCATCAACCCGTGGATGGACCCGGCGAAGCCCACCGACACCGGCACCGCCCTCGCCCAGTGGGACCAGCTCTACGCGCTGTTCCAACGCCTGGGCCACACCGTGGAGTTGATCGACCCGCTGCCCGGCCTGCCGGACATGGTGTTCGCCGCCAACGGCGCCACCACGCTGGACGGCCGGGTGCTCGGCGCCCGCTTCCGGCACCCCGAGCGGGCCGCCGAGGGCCCCGCGTACGCGGACTGGTTCCGCGAGCGCGGCTGGGAGGTCAGGGACGCCGAGCACGTCAACGAGGGCGAGGGCGACCTGCTGGTGGCGGGGGAGCGGATCCTGGCCGGCACCGGTTTCCGCACCGGGGCGGCCGCGCACGCCGAGGCGGCGGAGTTCCTCGGCCGCGAGGTGGTCACCCTGCGGCTGGTCGACCCGCGCTACTACCACCTGGACACCGCGCTCGCCGTGCTCGGCGACACCGAGGTGATGTACCACCCGCCGGCCTTCGACGCCGCCTCCCGGGCGACCCTGGAGCGCCTCTACCCGGACGCGCTGCTCGCCGACGCCGACGACGCCCGGGTGTTCGGCCTGAACGCGGTCTCCGACGGCGCCAACGTGGTCCTCCCGGAGGCCGCGGTCGGCCTCGCCGAGCGGCTGCGCGAGCGCGGCTTCACCCCGATCGGCGTCGACCTGACCGAGCTGCTCCGGGCCGGCGGCGCCGTCAAGTGCTGCACCCTGGAACTGCGCCACTGACCCCGCGGAACGGGAGGGCCCGGACTCGCACGAGTCCGGGCCCTCCTCAGCGCTTCACGCTCACACCAGGTCGAAGCGGTCCAGCTCCATGACCTTCGTCCAGGCGGCGGCGAAGTCCTTGACGAACTTCTCCCCGGCGTCGGCCGAGGCGTACACCTCGGCCAGCGCCCGCAGCTCCGAGTTGGAGCCGAACACCAGGTCGGCCCGGGTGCCGGTCCACTTGACCGCGCCGGAGGCGTCCCGGCCCTCGTAGACCGTGTTGTCGGAGGCGACCGGGGCCCAGCTGGTGCCCAGGTCCAGCAGGTTGGTGAAGAAGTCGTTGGACAGGGTGCCGGGGCGGTCGGTGAACACACCGTGCTGCGAGCCGCCGGTGTTGGCGCCCAGCACCCGCAGGCCGCCGACCAGCACGGTCAGCTCGGGGGCGGACAGGTTCAGCAGGTTGGCCTTGTCCACCAGCAGGTACTCGGCGGGGAGCCGGGTGCCCTTGCCCTGGTAGTTGCGGAACCCGTCGGCCTGCGGCTCCAGCGCGGCGAAGGACTCGACGTCGGTCTTCTCCTGGGTGGCGTCCACCCGGCCCGGCCGGAAGCCCACCTCGACCTCGACGCCGCCCTCCTTCGCGGCCCGCTCGACCGCCGCGGTGCCGCCGAGCACGATCAGGTCGGCCAGCGAGACCTGCCGGCCGCCCCGCGCGTTGAACTCCTGCTGCACGCCCTCCAGCACCCGCAGCACCTGCGCGAGCTGCTCCGGGTCGTTGGCCTCCCAGCCGCGCTGCGGCTCCAGCCGGACGCGGGCGCCGTTCGCGCCGCCGCGCTTGTCACTGCCGCGGAAGGACGCCGCCGAGGCCCACGCGGTGGACACCAGCTGGGCGGTGGTCAGGCCGGAGTCCAGCAGCTTCGCCTTGAGCGCCGCCACGTCCGCCGCGTCGATCGGCTCGCCCTGGGCGGCCGGCAGCGGGTCCTGCCAGAGCAGCTCCTCGGTGGGCACCTCGGGGCCGAGGTAGCGGACGACCGGGCCCATGTCGCGGTGGGTCAGCTTGAACCAGGCGCGGGCGAAGGCGTCCGCGAAGGCCGCCGGGTCGTTCAGGAAGCGGCGGGAGATCTGCTCGTACACCGGGTCGAAGCGCAGCGACAGGTCGGTGGTGAGCATCTGCGGGGCGTGCTTCTTCGCCGGGTCGAAGGCGTCCGGCACGGTGCCCTCGCCGGCGCCGTCCTTCGGCTTCCACTGGTGCGCGCCCGCCGGGGACTTCGTCAGCTCCCACTCGTGGCCGAACAGGATCTCGAAGAAGGAGTTGTCCCAGGCGGTGGGGGTGTCGGTCCAGGTGACCTCCAGGCCGGAGGTGATCGCGTCGGCGCCCTTGCCGGAGCCGTACGTGCTCTTCCAGCCGAGGCCCTGCTCCTCCAGTGCCGCGCCCTCGGGGTCGTCGCCGACGTTGTCGGCCGGGCCCGCGCCGTGGGTCTTGCCGAAGGTGTGGCCGCCGGCGATCAGCGCGACGGTCTCCTCGTCGTTCATCGCCATCCGGCGGAAGGTCTCGCGGATGTCGCGGGCGGCCGCGACCGGGTCCGGGGTGCCGTTGGGGCCCTCCGGGTTGACGTAGATCAGGCCCATCTGGACGGCGCCCAGCGGCTCCTCCAGGTTGCGGTCGCCGGTGTAGCGCTCGTCGCCGAGCCAGGTGGTCTCCGGGCCCCAGTACACGTCCTCGTCGGCCTCCCAGACGTCCGCCCGGCCGCCGCCGAAGCCGAAGGTCTCGAAGCCCATCGACTCCAGCGCCACGTTGCCGGACAGGATCAGCAGGTCGGCCCAGGACAGCGCCTGGCCGTACTTCTGCTTCACCGGCCACAGCAGGCGGCGGGCCTTGTCCAGGTTGGCGTTGTCCGGCCAGGAGTTGAGCGGGGCGAAGCGCTGCTGCCCGGCGCCCGCGCCGCCGCGGCCGTCGGAGATCCGGTAGGTGCCGGCGCTGTGCCAGGCCATCCGGACGATCAGCGGGCCGTAGTGCCCGAAGTCGGCCGGCCACCAGTCCTGCGAGGTGGTGAGCACCGTCTCGATGTCGCGCTTGACGGCCGCCAGGTCGAGCGAGGCGAAGGCCGCCGGGTAGTCGAAGTCCGCGCCCAGCGGGTTCGCCACGGCCGGGTTCTTCGCCAGGATCTTCAGGTTCAGCCGGTGCGGCCACCACTGCTGGTTGCCGCCGCCCTGGGTCGGGTGCGCGGCCCGGCCGTGCGCGACCGGGCAGCCGCCCGCGCCCTCGGACTTGGGGTCGGTGACGATGGCGTCGTCGTTCTCGGGCATGGGAGTCCCTCCGGGGTCGGGCGGAATCGCACTCTGCAACGGGCGTCTGGCTCTTCTTCGGAGCCGATCCTAAGATAGACCGAGTCTAAGTCAAGAAGAGGGTCAATCGGGTGGTGATCCCGCTCGAATCGGGTGTCCGACGACGTCCGCTGTACAGTTCGGGCGAATGTTGAGCTGATTGGGTGAACGAGATGAGTGATCTGCTGGAACGACTGCGGTCCCGCGGCTGGCGACTGACCTCCCAGCGCCGGGTGGTCGCCGAGGTGCTCGACGGCGACCACGTCCACCTGACCGCGGACGAGGTGCACGCGCGCGCCGCCGACCGCCTCCCGGAGATCTCCCGGGCCACCGTCTACAACACCCTCGGCGAACTCGTCACCCTCGGTGAGGTGCTGGAGGTCGCCACCGACGGCCGGGCCAAGCGCTACGACCCCAACGCCCACCAGCCGCACCAGCACCTGGTCTGCTCCGCCTGCGGCACCATCCGGGACGTCCACCCCACCGGCGACCCGCTCGCCGCGCTCCCCGCCGCCGAGCGCTTCGGCTTCAGCGTCGCCACCGCCGAGGTCACCTACCGCGGGCTCTGCCCCGACTGCGCCTGACGCCCCGCACCCGCACCCGCACCCGCACCCGCCCCCGCCCCCGCACCGTCCACCACGACGGGAGCCGCCGGAGCCGGAGCCGGTGCCGCAGCCGTCCCGCGCCGGGCCCCCGGCCCCGCCGCGCCCAGCACCGCGATCAGCACCCCCGCCGCCAGCAGCAGCCACCACACCCCGTGCGCCGCCGCCGTGAACCCCGTGCCGCCCGCCGCCACCCCCGGCCCCAGCAGCACGCCCGCCACCGCCACGCCCACCGCCGAACCGGTCTGCCGGGCCGTCGAGGCCAGCGCCGCGGCCAGCGAGGCCATCGACCCCGGCATCCCGGACACCGCGGTGTTGCTGACCGGCGGGTTCACCGTCCCCTGGAACACCCCCACCAGCGCGAACACCGCCACCAGCGCCCACACCGGCGTCCGCGGCCCCACCACCACCGGCAGCAGCACGCCCGCCAGCGCCAGCGCCGTCCCCGACAGCAGCAGCGGCCCGCGCGGCCCGCGCCGGCCCACCGCCCGCCCGGCCCGCGGCGACAGCAGCAGGATCAGCACGCCCACCGGCACCAGGCACAGCCCCGCGTCCAGCGCGGACATCCCGCGCACCCCCTGCAGGTACAGCGTCACCGTGAACAGGAACGCCGCGAACGCGCCCAGCGCCGCGAACGCCATCACCAGCGCCGCCACCAGCGGGCCGCGCAGCAGCCGCACCTCCAGCAGCGGATCGGCCCGCCGCGCCTCGTACCGGCCCAGCGCCGGGACGGCCGCCGCCGCCACCGCCAGCGGCCCCCACGCCGAGGGCGCCGACCAGCCCGACCGTCCGGCCGAGATCAGCGCGAACACCGTCCCGCCCAGCACCACCACCACCAGCAGCTGCCCCACCGGGTCGAACCGCCGGGCCCGCCCGGCCCGGGACTCCGGCACCCAGCGCAGCGCGCCCGCCACCCCGGCCGCCACCACCGGCAGGTTCACCCAGAACACCGCCCGCCAGCCCCAGCCGTCCACCAGCGCCCCGCCCAGCACCGGGCCCAGCGCCAGCGACAGCCCCGACACCGACCCGAACACCCCGATCGCCCGCGCCCGCTCGGCCGGCTCGGGGAAGGCGGTCGCCACGATCCCCATCGCCACCGGGTTCAGCATCGTCCCGCCCACCGCCTGCACCGCCCGCGCCGCCACCAGCGCGCCCGTCCCCGGCGCCAGCGCGCACAGCGCCGACCCCAGCCCGAACACCAGCAGCCCCAGCACGAACACCCGCCGCCGCCCCCACCGGTCCGCCGCCGCCCCCGCGGGCAGCAGGAACGCCGCCAGCACCAGCGTGTACGCGTCCACCGTCCACTGCAGCGCCGCCACCGACGCCCCCCACTCCCGGCGGACCGCGGGCAGCGCCGCGTTCACCACCGAGACGTCCAGCACCACCAGCGCCATGCTCACGCAGCACACCGCGAGCACCAACCGCCTTCGCCGCCCGTCCAGTTCGGACACCGTCCCGCCTCCGTCCGCCGCCGCGACGGGAGCCGGCTCCGCGCCAACTCCACCCCGTCCGGTCGACGGCACCGACGCTACGATTTCGAGCGTGCTCGAAATCAAGCCGAAGGTCCCCGCCGAGGGGCTGACCATCGCCGAGGCCGCCGAGCGGACCGGCGTCAGCGTCCACACCCTGCGCTACTACGAGCGGGCCGGCCTGGTCGTCACCGGGATCGACCGCACCCCCGGCGGCCGCCGCCGCTACCACCACCACGACCTGCGCTGGATCGACACCTGCACCCGGCTGCGCGCCACCGGCATGCCGATCCGCACCCTGCGCCGCTACGCCGAACTCGTCGCCGCCGGCAACGGCAACGAGGCCGAACGCCTCGCCCTGCTCGAAGCCCACCGCGCCGACGTCGCCGAACGCCTCGCCGAACTCCAGGAGCACCTCGCGCGCATCGACCACAAGGTCACCACCTACCGCTCCCGGCTGGCCGAGGGCAGCGCCGAGGGCCTCTGGGACCCGCGGCGCTGACCGGCCCCCACGATCCGCCCCGGACGGTGCGAGCACCATGACGACCGACCCCGCGCAGTTCGCCGTGCTCCGCGGCGCCACCCACCCGGCCCGCCCCGCCGCCGGCCACTGGCCGTGCGTCGAACTGCTCCCCGACGGCGAACCGCTGCCGCCCGAGCGGCTCGACGCCTGGTACGCCGTGCACCGGACCTTCCGCTGGCGCGGCGAGCCCTTCGAACTCACCGGCCGCACCGCCACCACCGTCTCGGGCCACTACCTCGGCG
Organism: Kitasatospora sp. NPDC057198; assembly: GCF_042670125.1. Taxonomy (NCBI): domain Bacteria; kingdom Bacillati; phylum Actinomycetota; class Actinomycetes; order Kitasatosporales; family Streptomycetaceae; genus Kitasatospora; species Kitasatospora sp. NPDC057198. The sequence goes on from NZ_JBHUWH010000004.1 coordinate 59,440, forward strand.
GCGACCGGGAGTTCGCCGAACGGCACCTGAAGCGCCGGGTCACCGGCCACCGGGGCACCTTCCCGCTCGCCGAGACCACCGACCACGAGGAGCACCGCGAGGACCTGCTCGGCCCGCTCCTCGCCCTGCTCCGGCGCCTCGCCGAGGCCGACCACTACCGGCCCGCCACCCGCACCGCCCCCGGCGGCCGGTACCGCGTCCACTGGACGTTCCGCTGGCAGGGCGGCCCGTTCGAGGCCCTCGGCACGGTGGAGGGCCGGATCAAGGGCGTCTACACCGGCGGCAGCCAGGGCTTCGCCGACGCCCACCGGCTCGACCGGGAGCCCGCCCCCGACGGCACGCACGTCCGCCACACGGCGACGGTCGACCTCGACGCCGTCACCGACCTCACCCGCCACCGCACCGACCTGCCCTGACCTGCCCCGACCCGCCCCGATGAGGAAGAACGCACGGGAAAACCAGAAGGCCCCCAGAGAGACTCTGGGGGCCTTCAGCGGTGTCCGAGGGGGGACTTGAACCCCCACGCCCGATAAAGGGCACTAGCACCTCAAGCTAGCGCGTCTGCCATTCCGCCACCCGGACCGGGTGTTCACCTCGGGGCTTCCTTTCGGCCGCCCCCTGGCGACAGAGAGAACATTACCAGGCCCGGGGAGTGCTTCTCACCTGCGTTTTCGGGGGTGCGGACGGCCGCCCGCCGGGGAAGCGGGCAGAACCGGACAAGCCGGGCGGAGGGGCGGCGGCCCGGCGGACGATTGCGCTGGTGGCGGGCGCGCGGGCGATTTCGGACGGGCGTTCTGGCGGCAACAGTCGGTCCGGGGCGCGACGCGACCGGCCAGGACGGCGCACGACACGCACCGAATCGGTCGGGAACCTTCACGACACGCGTAGTTCCAGTCCCGGTGCGGGTCGCCGGGTGGTGCTCTCCTAGCCTCTGTGGACAGGGAGCCTTGAGCGGAACGCCCGATTCCCGACAGCCGCCGCCGGCCGGACCCGGCGCGGGAGCCTCCCGTCACCGTGTGAAGGGCGGCGTGCAGTGGAACAGACGGACAAGGCGGTGCTGGAGACCGCGACCCGGTGGCCCGGCCGCGAACCCGGGCCGGGGCCGGAACCCGGCGTGTGGCGCTTCTCGGCCATCTCCCACGAGGCGTCGGTGCCGCGCACCAGACACGCCGTGCGGGACCGGCTGCTGGCCCAGGGGATGGCGGGGGAGCGCTACCAGGAGCTGGTGGACGACCTGCTGCTGATCGTCTCCGAGCTGGTGTCCAACGCCGTCACCCACGCGGCGGTGCTCTCGCCCGAGGTGGTCTGCGAGCTGGTCATCGACTCCGACCGGGTGCGGATCTCGGTGGTCGACGGCCACCCGTACCGCCCCAAGGCGCAGGAGAACGACCCGGCCCGGCCGGGCGGGCGCGGCCTGCTGCTGGTCAAGAGCGTCACCCTGCAGGCGGGCGGCGAGTGCGACGTGGAGCGCACCGAGGGCGGCGGCAAGGTGATCTGGGCCAGCCTGCCGCTCCCCGGCCCCGGAACCGCCGGGCCGGGCGCGGAGGCCGACCCGGACGACGACCCCGACTACTGAACGGGTGGGCCGGGCGCCAGAAGACTGGAAGCCCGGCCCGGAGCCCGCGCGGCTGCTACCAGTCGTGCCCGGCGATCTCCCGGATGCCCGGCAGCGCCGCGTCGAAGACGGTCTCGAACCACACCGAGAACGGCTTCTCGGCCCGCAGTTCGCGCAGCTCGGCCGCGGTCACGAACCGGGTGTCCTCGATCTCGTCCGGGTCCGGCTCCAGGTCGGCGGTGATCAGCCCGACGAAGAGGTGGTTCCACTCCCGCTCGATCAGCCCGGACGCCTCGTCCGGCAGGTCGTAGCGGACGTTGCCCGCCTCGCAGAGCAGGGCCGGGGCGGCGCCGAGCTCCTCGGAGGTGCGGCGGGCGGCGGCCAGGAAGGGCTGCTCGCCGGGGTAGGGGTGGCCGCAGCAGGTGTTCGACCAGACGCCGGGGGAGTGGTACTTGCCGAGGGCCCGGCGCTGCAGCAGCAGCCGGCCCTGGCGGTCGAACAGGAAGACCGAGAACGCCCGGTGCAGCCGGCCCGGCTGCTGGTGGGCCCAGAGCTTCTCGCCGGTCCCGATGGTCACGCCGTCGTCGTCGACCAGTTCCAACAGGATCTCGCCCGGTGCGGCCCCGGAGGGGGCGACGGTCTCCGGCGAGAGGGCCTCGGTCGGGCTGACAGCAGGGCTCATGGGCACAATGCCCCTTTCGGCACGTGGACCGGGGCCGCCGCCCGAGCTGTGGTCCCCCGGGCCGCCCGCCCCGCTCCTTGGGGTCGGCTGCGCGCACGTCGGCCCGGACCGGCCGGTCCGCCGACGGCGCCGGTGCCCAAGTCTGCCGCATGGCCGACCCGCGGTGGGGCCGCGACGCACTCCCCGGGGGAGGAGGGCGGCACCACTGGCAGAAGTGTTCGACCCCCGGTCGGCCCCGGTCACCGGACGTTCACCGAACGTCCCGGAACGATCGCCGAACCGCGCGGGGCCGCGTTCTGGCAGGTCGTCGAGGTCGCCTACCATCAGTGACAC
>NZ_JBHUWH010000005.1:0-59620 GCF_042670125.1 Kitasatospora sp. NPDC057198
GCGGAGGACCCCGCGGAGGCCCGCCGGGCGGCCCCCGCCCCGGCCACGGTGCGCGGGCGCGGACGGGCCCGGCGGCCCTCGGGCCGCGAGCGGCACGACGAGAAGATCACCGTGTACGTGTCCGCCGAGGAACTGATGGACCTGGAGCACGCCCGCCTGGTGCTGCGCGGCGAGCACGGCCTGGCCGTCGACCGCGGCCGGGTCGTCCGGGAGGCCGTCGCGGTCGTCCTGGCGGACCTGGAGCAGCGCGGCGAGGCGTCGATCCTGGTGCGGAGGCTGCGCGGCCGCTGAGCCGCGGTCTGCCAGAATGGGCCGTTATGGCGTTCCAGGTCCGGTTGGAGAACTTCGAGGGGCCGTTCGACCTGCTGCTCGGGCTGATCGCCAAGCACAAGCTGGACGTCACCGAGGTGGCGCTGTCGAAGGTCACCGACGAGTTCGTCGCGCACATCAGGGCGATGGGCCCGGAGTGGGACCTGGACGCGGCCACCGAGTTCCTGGTGGTCGCCGCGACGCTGCTGGACCTCAAGGCGGCCCGGCTGCTGCCGGCCGCCGAGGTCGAGGACGAGGAGGACCTGGCGCTGCTGGAGGCGCGCGACCTGCTGTTCGCGCGGCTGCTGCAGTACCGGGCGTACAAGCGGGTCGCGGCGCTGTTCGCCGGGCGCTGGGAGGACGAGGCGCTGCGCCGGCCGCGGACGGTCGCGCTGGAGCCGCAGCACGCGCGGCTGCTGCCCGAGGTGGTGCTGGCGGTCGGGCCGGAGCGGTTCGCGCAGCTCGCCGCCCGGGCGTTCGCGCCCAAGCCGAAGCCGGTGGTGTACGTGGACCACATCCACACCCCGCCGGTGAGCGTGCGCGAACAGGCCGAGCTGGTGGCGCGGCGCCTCGGCGAGCTCGGCACGGCGACCTTCGGGCAGCTGGTCGCGGACGCGGGGAGCACGCTGGTGGTGGTGGCCCGGTTCCTGGCGCTGCTCGAGCTGTACCGGGAGCGGGCGCTGGACTTCGAGCAGCCGCAGGCCCTGGAGGAGCTGCTGGTGCGCTGGACGGCCGCCTCCGGGCAGCGGGTCGAGGTGACCGACGAGTTCGACCGCCCGGCGGGCGGCGGGGAAGGCGGAACGGCATGACGGAGCGGCCCGCCCGGCGGTCCCTGGGCCTGCCGGGCGCCCCCCGGCCCGCGGAGTGGCAGGAGTCGGCGTACCCGGACGGGCAGCGCGTCGAACCGGTGGAGCGCGTCCTGGCGCTGCCCGACGGGCCCCCGGGCGAACCGTCCGGCGAGCTGCCGCTGCGGGCTGCGCTCGAGGCGGTGCTGATGGTCGCCGACGAGCCGGTCGCGGAAGCCAGGCTGGCCGCCGTGCTGGACGCGCCCAAGGACGAAGTGGCCGCCGTGCTGCGGGAGTTGGCGGGCGAGTACACCGCGCAGGGGCGCGGCTTCGAGCTGCGGCAGGTGGCCGGCGGGTGGCGGTTCTACAGCCGCGCGGCCTGCTCGGCGGCGGTCGAGCGGTTCGTCCTGGACGGGCAGCAGGCCCGGCTGACCCAGGCCGCGCTGGAGACGCTGGCGGTGGTCGCCTACCGGCAGCCGGTGTCGCGCGGGAGGGTTTCCGCGGTCCGCGGTGTGAACTGCGACGGCGTGATGCGTACCCTGGTACAGCGAGGACTGGTCGAAGAAGCCGGCACCGAGCCCGAGACCGGAGCGATCCTGTATCGGACGACGAACTACTTCCTGGAACGGATGGGGCTGCGCGGCCTGGACGAGCTGCCGGAGCTCGCGCCCTTCCTGCCCGAGGTCGACGACGTGGAAGCGGAGTCCCTGGAGGGCACGATGATCGCGCAGGCGGTCGCCGCCGCACAGGAAGGGCCGAGGCCGAACCAGGCCGACCAGACGGATATCGACGTACGGACATTTTGATGCGTAGCAGTGGCAACGGTGGCAACGGCAGGAACAGCGGCGGCGGCGGGCAGGGCCGGGGCGGGCAGGGCGGCCGAGGCGGCCAGCAGGGCGGGGGCCGGGGCGGATCGTCGTCCTACGGCAGCGGCGGCGGCCAGGGCGGCCGCGGCGGGCAGTCCTCGCGCGGCGGCTCCTCGTACGGCGGCGGCTCGGGCTCCTCGCGCGGCGGCTCGTACGGTGGCGGCTCCGGCTCCTCGTACGGCGGCGGCCAGGGGCGCGGCGGGTCGGGCTCCGGCTCCGGCTCGTACGGGCGCGGCGGCGAGCGGCGCGAGGAGCGGCGGCAGCCGCGTCCGGAGGAGCGCAGGTACGACCGGCCCGAGTACGGCGGCGGGCCGAACGCGACGCCCGGGCGCGGCGCGTACGACTCCCGCAAGCCCGGGGCGGCGCCCCGGCCGCGCCGGGAGGGGCAGGGCGCGCCCGGCGACCCGCGGCGCCAGCCGCAGCGCTCCCGGGAGCTCCAGGGCCGGATCGAGGACCGGGTGCTGGCCCGGCACGAGGGCCCCGGCAAGGAGGTCGGCGAGGACGGCGAGCGCCTGCAGAAGGTGCTCGCGCGGGCCGGCATGGGCAGCCGCCGGGCCTGCGAGGAGCTGATCGCGCAGGGCCGGGTCGACGTCAACGGCGAGACCGTGCTGGAGCAGGGCCGCCGGGTCGACCCGGCGAAGGACGAGATCAAGGTGGACGGCCTGACCGTCGCCACCCAGTCCTACCTGTTCTTCGCGCTGAACAAGCCCGCCGGCGTGGTCTCCACCATGGAGGACCCCGAGGGCCGGCAGTGCCTCGGCGACTACGTGACCAACCGGGAGACCCGGCTGTTCCACGTCGGCCGCCTCGACACCGAGACCGAGGGCCTGATCCTGCTCACCAACCACGGCGAGCTGGCCCACCGCCTCACCCACCCCAAGTACGGCGTCACCAAGACCTACCTGGCCGCGATCCAGGGCCCGCTGCCGCGCGACCTCGGCAAGACCCTCGCCAAGGGCGTCGAGCTGGAGGACGGCTGGGCCCGCGCCGACAGCTTCAAGGTGATCTCCAACCTCGGCAAGAACTACCTGGTCGAGGTGACCCTGCACGAGGGCCGCAAGCACATCGTGCGCCGCCTGCTGGCCGAGGTCGGCTTCCCGGTCGACAAGCTGGTGCGCACCGCGTTCGGCCCGATCTCGCTGGGCGACCAGAAGTCCGGCTGGCTGCGCCGCCTGACCAACCCCGAGGTCGGCACCCTGATGCACGAGGTCGGCCTCTAACAGCCGCCGCCCCCGGAGCCCGTCCGCCGCACCGCCGCGGACGGGCTCCGGTGCGTGTGCGCACGGACGCGGCCGGCGCTCGACGTGTGAGGCGCACCGCACGCCCTTGCTATCGTTCCGCCCGGTGGCAGAAGATTGCCACCGAAGTTCGCCCCGGCGCGTGGCGGAAGTGCGCCACCGCGTCAGGCCACCGGGCGGCGGGGGAAGGAACCACCACCATGCTGGACGCATTCACCGTGCTGGGCCTCGGGCTGACCGACGGCCAGGTGTACGCCGCGCTGGTCGTCGCGCCGCAGTCCACCGCCGAGGAACTGGCCGAGCACTGCGGCCTGACCCTGGAGCAGTGCCGCGAGGCCCTGGACCGGCTCGCCGAGCAGGGCATGGCCACCCGCGCCCCGGTCGACCGCGAGCGCTACCTGTCGGTCGCCCCCGACGTCGCCATCGGCACCCTGATCGGCCACCGCGAGGCCGAGCTGCGCTCCGCCCGCGCCGAGATGCACCGGCTGATGGACGCCTTCCGCGAAGCCTCCCGGTACACCGACCCGGCGCACTCGGTGGAGGTGCTCACCGGCGGCGAGGCCATCGCCCAGCGGCTGGAGCACCTGATCGAGTCCAGCCAGTACCAGATCCGCGGCTTCGACTGCCCGCCCTACGTGCAGGACCCGACGGTCGAGCAGCCCCGGCAGCGGGCCAAGCTCAAGTCCGGGGTGCGGATCCGCACCGTCTTCGACAAGGAGGCGATCGCCTGGCCCGGCCGGCTGGAGCAGGAGATCCTCACCGGCGTCGAGGACGGCGAGGAGGCCCGGGTCCGCCCGGTGCTGCCGATGAAGATGATGATGGCCGACGACAAGATGGCGATCATCCCGATCAGCGTCGGCGACAGCGTGCTGGACGCCGCCTACGTGATCCACCCCTCCGCGCTGCTGCAGGCCCTGGACGCCCTGTTCGAGGCCGAGTGGGAGCGCGCCGTGCCGCTGCAGACCGTGCTCGGCGACGGCGAGGGCCCCGGCCCGGACGCCGACCACCTCAAACTGCTCGGCCTGCTCGCGGCCGGCCTCACCGACGAGTCGATCGCCCGCTCGCTCGGCTGGAGCGCCCGCACCACCCAGCGCCGCCTGCAGGGCCTGATGCGCGAACTCGGCGCCACCACCCGCTTCCAGGCCGGCATGGCGGCCCGCGAGCGCGGCTGGCTCTGAGCCGGCGGCCCGCGGGACGGGGCTGAGGCCGACGGCCCGCGGGACGGGGCCCTGACGGGGCGTCACGGCCCGCTGGGGCCCCGTTCGGGCGGCGGTCAGCTCCAGGGGCGCAGCTGGGCCCAGCGGCCGTCCGGGCCGCGCTCCAGCTTCTCCAGGCCGAGCACCGCCGTCCGGTTGAGCCGGCCGTAGATGTGCGGGAACAGCACCCCCGCGGCGGCGCCCGGGGGCGGCCCGCCGGCGGCCGCCTCCCACTTCACCATCGGCTCGACCAGCCGCTCCTCGATCAGCAGCGCCATCAGCGGCTCCGGCGCGCCCCGGAAGAACGCGTTGGCCACCGCCAGCACCGTGGGCTCGTCCGGCGAGCAGTGCAGGAAGCCCTCGGTCAGCAGCGACGCGGCGGTGTACGGCCGGCCCGGGTCGCGCAGCCAGTCGTCCAGCGGGGCGAGGTGGTAGATCATGCCTCTTTTGTACCTTCCCGGGGCGGCCGCGCGGGGCGACCGGCGCGGCTCACAGGCCCGCCACCTTCGCCGTCGCCGCGATCTCGTACACCAGCGTCACCGTCCGCCGCCCGCCCGGCGGCAGCGGCACCTCCCAGCGGGCGATGCCCTCCGCGTCCAGCTCGTCCGGCGGCGGCGAGCAGTGCTCCTTGCGCAGCCGCACCTGGACCTCGGCCACCTCGGAGACCGGGATCCGCTCGCGCAGCACCACCGTCCGCTCGGCGTGCTCGTCCGGGCCGGAGAAGCGCGACAGGTGCAGCCGCACCGTGCGGGTCACCAGGGTGCGCTGGCCGCCCAGGCCGGTGCCCTCGCGGCGCTCGTCCGCCTCCCGGACCACCCGCAGCCCGTCCGAGGAGCCGAACGCCAGGCGCACCGGCGCGCCCGGCGCCGCGAACTCCAGCGCGCCCCGGCCGGTGTAGCCCGAGCCGCGCACCAGGTCGACCGGGCCGGCCAGCAGCGCGTGCCCCGACGCGTTGCGGAACGACACCACCTCCGTCACCGCCTCCGACAGCTCCGGCGCCGCCGCGAACTCGCTGCGCGCCGCCGTCTCGAACGCGCTCACCGGCACCCGGTGCGCCCGCCCGTCGGCCGGCACCGACACCGGGTCCGCGGCCCGCAGCACCCGCACCTCGCCGCCGTCGTCCACCCCCGGCAGGCCCGGCTCCAGCGGCCCGGCGTCGGGGACCGCCTGCTCGCGCAGCTCCACCTCCACCGTCTTCCGCTCCTGCGCCGAGCGCTCCCGCAGCACCAGCCGGTCCTCCACCAGCCCCGGCGGCTCGCCCGCCAGCGCCGAACGCGCCGTCGACAGCGTCAACCGCACCCCCGACCAGTCCTCGCCGGTGCGCTGCCACACCACCGCGTCGCTCTCCAGCCGCAGCGTGCCGCCCACCAGCTCGGCCCGGTACGCCGGACGCCACAGCGCGCACGCCACCAGGTGCCCCACCCGGGCCAGGAACCGGCCCGGCTCGGCGCACTCCACCGACAGCTCCACGAACGCCAGCAGCTCGGCCGGCTCCCGCTCCGCCAGGTCCAGCGCCTTCTCGGCCCGGGCCAGCTCCGCCGACAGCTCCGCCGAGCGCAGCCGGGAGGCCCGCAGCCGCTCCCCGTACGACTCGCGCTCCCCGTCCACCCGGTCCAGCTCGCGCGACCACCGGGCCTGCTCCAGCTCGCCGCGGCCCGCGCCCTCGCCGATCTCCCGCAGCAGGTCCGCCGCGAGCTGCCCGAGCAGCGCCAGCCGGGCCTGCAACCGCTCCTGGCGGTGCGACTCGGCCAGCAGCTCGCGCTCCAGGCCGTGCACCCGGCGGCGCAGCGCCGAATCGTCCGGCCCCGGCGGCAGCGGCGCCGGCGGCCGCCAGGACCGCACCAGCCGCACGTCCAGCACCTTCGCCGCGCCGGTCGGCCCGCCCCGCCCGTCCAGCACCGCCGCGTGCAGCGAGCGGTCCACCGCCAGCGCCGTCACCGGGCCCAGCCGCAGCCGGTGCACGCCCGGCGACAGCTCCAGCTCCGCCGTCCGCTCCAGCTGCGCCCGGTCCTCCAGGCACGTCACCGCGGTCACCGGAAGGGGAAAAGTCTCCTCGTGCACGTTCAGCTCCTCCGGTTCCCGCCGACCACGGCCCTACCGGCCGGGATACGGATCACATAACCGCCCGTCAGCTCCACCGAACCTCCCGGCGGCACCACCACCCTGCGGATCCGGGCCGAGGACGGCACCCCGTCGGACGGCTCAGCCGGCGCCGACCAGCCCGGACGCTCCTCGATCCGCACCTCGGCGTCGCCCGCCACCGGCACCCGCTCGCGGACCTCCACCGACGCCTCGTGCGGCAGCCGGTTCACCAGCTCGATCCGCACCGAGTGGTCCAGCACCGTCGTCGAGTTCAGCACCCCCGAGGTCGACTCGCGCACCTCGCTGTGCCGGGCCACCCGCACCTCCTCCGCCCGGCCCAGGCCCAACTCCCGCACCCCGCCCGGCGCCAGCGTCGGCAGCCCCGCCGTCAGCAGGAAGTCGCCGTCCACCGTCACCTCCACCGGACCGGCCAGCAGCGCGTGCGACGTCGCGTTCGACAGCTCCAGCACCCCGTACACCGCCTCCTCCACCGACGGCACGCACACGTAGCCGGTGCGCACCCCCACCGGCAGCTCCGCCACCGCCACCGTGTGCCACACCCCGTCCGAGGGGACGGTCGCCGGGGCCTGCGCGTCGAAACGGTGGTCGAACGAACCGGCCGACACCCGCGGCCACGACCCGTAGCGGGGCAGCGGCAGCCGGGCCGGCTCCGCCGCCGCGGCGGCGGACGGGGCGCCGCCCGGCCGGGACGGCTCCTGCACCTGCTCCTGCTCCGGTTCCGGGAACAGCCGGCCGCGGCGCCGCGGCTCCTGATCCGGGCCCGCCAGCACCAGCGCCGCGTAGTCCAACTGGTCCGGCGACGGGCGGGGGTCGGGCGGCGGCGCGGCCTCCGGCGCCGGGGCGGACGGCGGCGCGCCCGCGAAACCGTACGCCAGGGTGCGCGGCACCGCGCCGGACGGCGGGGGCGGCGGGGCGGCCGACCCCGGGGCCACCGGCGCGGGCATCGACGCGGCCACCGGCGCGGGCACCGGCATCGGGGCCCCCATCGGAGCCGACAGCGCCGGCGGGGCCGGCGGGACCGCCGAGCCGAAGGGCGCACCCGCCGGCGCACCCGCCCCGCCCCCGGGACGGGCGCTGTTCGTGCGGCTCCGCCTCGCGGACGGGGCCGGTGGCGGCTTCGGCACGGCGGCGTTCGTCGGGCCCGCCGGGGCCGCAGCGGCCGTCAGCACCGGCACCCACTGCGGCTCCGGTTTCGAACGCTGCGCGTCCTGCCAGCCGTCGAACAGCCCCGCCAGGCCCGCCGGCTGCGCCCGCCACCCCGACGGCGCGGGCGCCGGCTGTCGGCGGCCGATCCGCAGCGAGGCCAGCTCCGGCAGCGCGCCCGGACCCGCCAGGGCCGCCGTCGACAGCGCCAGCCGCACCCCCGACCAGTCCTCACCCGTCCGCTGCGCCACCGACGCCCGCAGCACCAGCCGCGCCGAACGCTCGCCCCGGCGGTGCGCCAACTGGTACGTCGGCACCCACACCGCGCCCGGCACCGCGTACTCCACCTCCAGCTCCACCGGGCCCTCGCCGAGCACCGTCAAGTCCGCGCACGCCCCCGCCTCCACCCCGCCCGGGTGCTCGGCGCCGGAACGGCCCTGCGCCGCCACCGCCGCCACCTGGAAGGCGTGCTCGGCCAGCCGCAGCTCCTCCGCCAGCTCCACCGAGCGCTCCTGCAGCACCTCCAGCCGGGTGTCCACGAAATCCGCCAGCGCCAGCACCGCGTCCGCCGGGGCGCGCCGGTGCCCCTCGTCCTCGTGCCGGCGCTGCGGCGGCACCGCGCGCAGCGCCGCGACCTCGGCGATCCGCTCCGCCAGCCCCTCCCGGCGCTCCAGCAGCACCTCGAAGCGCGCCCGGAGCTCCTCCAACTCGCGCTTCCAGGGCGGGAGTTCCTCCTCGCCGCGGACCCGCGCCGGATAGCCCAACCGGGCCTCCACCACCCGGCCGCCACCCGACAGCACCCGCACCCGCAGCGACCCCGCCGCCGCCAGCCGCGGCAGCCCCGCCACCCGCACCCGGCCGTCCGCCGGCAGCACGCCCGACGCCCGGCGCCGGCACACCGCGCCCACCGCGTGCACCACCACCGAGTCCAGCCCCGACTCCCACACCGCTCGCTGCCCCGCCACCTGACCCCCTTCGCCGCCTGGCCCGCACCCCGGACCCGGGCGCCCAGTCTGCACCCAACCTCCGTCACCGCACCCGGATTTCCGCTGCGCGTCGGCCCGCCGGGCCGGAACGAGGCGGTGTGCGGGGGCGCGCGGGCGTACGAGAGGATGGGGGCGACTGCACATGCACAGCCGTGCACCGCACCCGGGAGACGAGAAGCCGCCATGCGCACAGCCGCCGTCATCGGCACCGGACTGATCGGCACCTCCGCCGCGCTCGCCCTCACCCGCCGGGGCATCAGCGTCCACCTGGAGGACGCCGACCAGGACGCCGCCCGCACGGCCGCCTCGCTCGGCGCGGGCACCACCGACCCCGCCGACGGCCCGGTCGACCTCGCCGTCATCGCCGTCCCCCCGGCCCTGGTCGGCAAGGTGCTCGCCGACTGCCAGCGGCGCGGCCTGGCCCGCTGCTACACCGACGTCGCCAGCGTCAAGGCCGGACCGCGCGGCGAGATCACCGCCCTCGGCCTCGACACCGTCCGCTACATCGGCTCGCACCCGATGGCCGGACGGGAACGCTCCGGGCCGCTCGCCGCCACCGCCGACCTGTTCGAGGGCCGGCCCTGGGTGCTCACGCCCACCGCCGACACCGACACCGAGACGCTCAACGCCGCGCTCGAACTCGTCGCCCTCTGCGGGGCCATGCCCATCGTCATGGACGCCGCCGACCACGACCGGGCCGTCGCCCTGGTCTCGCACGCCCCGCAACTGCTCTCCTCGCTGGTCGCCGCCAGGCTGGAGCACGCCGAGGAGACCGCCGTCCGGCTCTCCGGGCAGGGCGTGCGCGACGTCACCCGGATCGCCGCCTCCAACCCCGCGATGTGGATCGACATCCTCTCCGCCAACGCGGGCGTCGTCGCCGACGTCCTCGACGACCTCGCCGCCGACCTCGCCCAGACCGTCCACGCGCTGCGGGCCCTGCAGGCGGCCGACGAGAACACCCGGCGCGAGGGCGCCGCCGGCATCGAGGCCGTCATGCGCCGCGGCAACACCGGCCAGGCCCGCATCCCCGGCAAGCACGGCGCGCCGCCCACCCGCTACGAGACCGTCACCGTCGTCCTCGGCGACCAGCCCGGCGAACTCGGCCGCCTCTTCGGCGAGGTCGGCGCGCTCGGGGTCAACATCGAGGACGTGACGATCGAGCACTCGACGGGGCAGCAGGTCGGCCACGTACAGCTCGCCGTCGCTCCGGCGTTGGCGCGGGTGCTGGCGGCGGGGTTGCGGGAGCGTGGGTGGGGGGTTCGGGAGTAGGGCGGGGGGTCCGCTGCGCGGGGCTCGGGGGGTGGGGGAGGAGGGGCAGCGGGTCGGCTGCGTGCGGTTCTGCTGTCGCTCCGGTGCGGGCGTTGGCGGGGTTCCGCTGCGCGGGGCAGGGGTGGCTTGCCGGTGGGGGCGAAGGGTCGGGACTTGGGGCCGGGGTGGGGGTGGGTGGGTGTCCATTAACCTTGAGGGTGAGTTCTTGTGTCGTGAGAGAGAGGTTCGCCCCGTGGACAGTGTCGACCGAGCGTCGAGCGGCCCGGTCGTCGTCGCCATCGACGGACCTTCGGGGTCCGGGAAGTCGACCGTGTCGCGGGCGGTGGCCGCGCGGCTGGGCCTGAGCTTCCTGGACACCGGTGCGATGTACCGGGCGATGACCTGGTGGATGCTCGCCAACGGGGTGGACGTCGAGGACGCGGAGGCGGTGGCCATCGCCTGCGGGAAGCCGGTGATCGTGTCCGGGACGGACGCGGCGGGGCCGACCATAACGGTGGACGGGCAGGACGTGTCCGGGCCGATCCGCGGGCCCGAGGTGACCGGCAAGGTGAGCGCCGTGGCGGCCGTTCCGGCGGTGCGGGCGCGGCTGGTGGAGCTGCAGCGCGGCTGCGCCTCGCACGCCGGGCGCGGGATCGTCGCCGAGGGCCGGGACATGGGCTCGGTGGTGTTCCCGGACGCCACCGTGAAGGTGTTCCTGACCGCCTCCGGGCGGGCCCGCGCCGAGCGGCGGGCCGCGGAGCTGCGGGCGAAGGGCGTGGACGAGGCGACCATCACCGCGATGGCCGCCGACCTGGCCCGCCGGGACGCCGCGGACTCCTCGCGGGAGACCGCCCCGCTGGCCCAGGCCGCCGACGCGGTGCTGGTCGACACCAGCGAACTCACCCTCGACCAGGTGATCGACGCGATCACCGCGCTGGTCGAGGAGAAGGCCGGCCTGACCGCCGCCTGAGCGGCAGGACGTCCGGCTGGAACTGATTCATCCGACCGCGCGAGATCCGCGCGGTTCGCGCTGCCCCCGGGGCAGGTACGCACGGCACGCCCCTGGGAAGGGCCGCGCCGGGAAACGGAAAACGGAACATGAGCAACGACACCACCGCCCACCACGGCGAGCTGGGTGACTCCGAGTACGCCGAGTTCATGGCGCTGGCCGCCGAGGAGGGCTTCGACACCGACGAGGTCGACGCCGACCTGGACGGCCACGGCCCGCTGCCGGTGCTGGCCATCGTCGGCCGCCCGAACGTCGGCAAGTCGACCCTGGTCAACCGCATCATCGGCCGCCGCGAGGCGGTCGTCGAGGACCGCCCCGGCGTGACCCGCGACCGGGTCAGCTACGAGGCGATGTGGGCCGGGCGCCGGTTCAAGGTGCTGGACACCGGCGGCTGGGAGATCGACGTCCTGGGCATCGACGCGATGGTCGCCGCGCAGGCCGAGCTGGGCATCGAGCAGGCCGACGCGGTGCTGTTCGTGGTGGACGCCACCATCGGCGCCACCGACACCGACGACGCCCTGGTCCGGCTGATCCGCCGCTCCGGCAAGCCCGTGGTGCTGTGCGCCAACAAGGTCGACGGCCCGTCCACCGAGGCCGAGGCCGCGTACCTGTGGTCGCTCGGCCTGGGCGAGCCGTACCCCGTCTCCGCGCTGCACGGCCGCGGCTCCGGCGACCTGCTGGACGCCGTCCTGGCGGTGCTGCCGGAGGCCCCGCCGCAGCTGTTCGGCGACGGCCTGGCGCCCGGCGGTCCGCGCCGGGTCGCGCTGATCGGGCGGCCGAACGTCGGCAAGTCCAGCCTGCTGAACAAGGTCGCGGGCGAGGACCGGGTGGTGGTCAACGAGCTGGCCGGCACCACCCGCGACCCGGTCGACGAGCTGATCGAACTCGGCGGCAAGACCTGGAAGTTCATCGACACCGCCGGCATCCGCCGCCGGGTCCACCTGACCTCCGGCGCGGACTTCTACGCCTCGCTGCGCACCTCCGCGGCGCTGGACAAGGCCGAGGTCGCGGTCGTCCTGGTGGACGCCAGCGAGACGCTCGCCGAGCAGGACACCCGGATCATCTCGATGGCCGTCGAGGCCGGGCGCGCCGTCGTCATCGCCTACAACAAGTGGGACCAGCTGGACGAGGAGCGCCGCTTCTACCTGGAGCGCGAGATCGAGCGCGACCTGGTGCAGGTGCAGTGGGCGCCCCGGGTGAACGTCTCGGCGAAGACCGGCCGGCACATGGAGAAGCTCGTCCCGGCGATCGAGACCGCGCTGGCCGGCTGGGAGACCCGGATCCCGACCGCCCGGCTGAACGCCTTCCTCGGCGAGCTGGTCGCCGCGCACCCGCACCCGATCCGCGGCGGCAAGCAGCCGCGCATCCTGTTCGGCACCCAGGCGGGCACCCGTCCGCCGCGGTTCGTGCTGTTCGCCTCCGGCTTCCTGGAGGCCGGCTACCGCCGGTTCGTCGAGCGCCGGCTGCGCGAGGAGTTCGGCTTCGTGGGCACCCCGATCTCGATCTCGGTCCGGGTCCGGGAGAAGCGCAACAAGAAGAAGTAGGCAGTAGCCGGGGTACGGAGAAGGGGAGGGGCCGACCGGCCCCTCCCCTTCGTGCTGCGCGCCGTGTGCCGCGTGCTGCGCGCCGTGTGCCGCGTGCCGCGCGCCGGTCAGGCGTCCCGGCCCGGGGGCAGGGAGAGCACCGAGCGGTGCCGCCCGCCCGAGGTGCCGCCGCCGCCCGGGGCGCCCAGGTAGCCGGTGGCCACCCAGCCCTGGCCGTTGGCCTGGGCGGTGGAGGTCTGCGCGGGCATGAACTGCGGGGCGCCCGCGGCCTGCCCGGCGTACGTCTCGAACGACTGCTGCTGCTGCGAGTAGGCCAGTGCTCCCGTGCGGTCGGTGCTCTCGCGCGCGGGCGACGCGGACGGCTGCGGTTCGCGGACCGCGAAGCCGGTGAACTTCATCCCCTCCTCGCCGGAGCGGTCGCCGGGCAGCGCCCGGAACATCCGCCGGTACTCGGAGTACAGCGTGTCGTAGATCGGCGTGGCCGACACCGGGTGCTCGGCGTCGTACGACGGGCGCATGTTCGGGATCGACCGGCCGGCGCCGCCGGGGCCGGACTGGGCGGAGGGACGGCCGGGGGACGCGAGGTCGTAGCTGTACACGTAGGAGCCAACGAGCGAGACCGGCTTGGGATGCGGGGGCGCGGCCCCCAGTCCTATCCCGCCCGGGGCGCTGGTGTCCTGGTCAACGGCGGTGTCAACGGCGGTGCGGGCGGCCGGGACCGCCGGGGTGTCGGGGGCGCCCCCGGCGGCGGCCGGGTCGTTCACGGGGTCGGTCATCGGTGCGCCCCCGCTCAGGTGCCGGCCAGCGGGAGCATGCCGGCGGCGAGCAGGCCGCGGGCGGCGGCCCGGTCCATGGCGATCCGCAGCAGGTCCTCGCGGGGCTGGCGGCCGATGGTGCCGGCCGGCACCGCGTACATGATCACCTCGGACTTGCGGGCCGCCGCGGCCCGCCAGCCCGGGGTGACCTGGAGCGGTTGGTGGGCCTGCCACCAGGCGGCCGAGCCGCCGGTCGCCGAGGGCTGCAGGATCGCGTGCAGCTGGCCCATCGCCATCAGCACCGACCAGCCGGCCCGCGGCCGGACCGGGGCCTGGTTGACGTCCTGGACGATCTGGAAGCCGTGCTCGGTCAGCAGCGAGAGGAACTCGTCCTCGCCGAGCGCGCTGCCCGGACGGCCGACCGGCCCGGTGGGCTCGACCACCAGCGCGGCGTGCTGGGTGTCGCCGCACAGCACGATGCCGCAGGTCACGCCGAGCACCGCGGGCTGCGGCTGGCCGGCCGGAGCGGTCGGCGGGGCGGTGATCGGCTCCGGGATGCGCACCTCGACCACCGGCTCCGGCTCGGCCTGCGCGGGCACCGCGGCCTGTGCGGGCAGCGCGGCGTCCGCGCCCTGGCCGATCGACTCGACGGCGCCGCGCAACTGCTGCTCGTCCACCGGCACCACCTGGGAGGGCACGCAGCGGGCGTGCGCGAAGGCCAGCACCGCGGTCTCCTCGCCGACGAACAGGACGGTGCTGGTGGGCTCGCGCAGCGAGTCACCCGGTTGTCGGCAGGAGGTGCAGTCGTACGCGTCGGGCGCGTGGGCACCCGCGAGCAGGCTCTCGGCCTCGTCGTCGCCGATCTCGGCGCGTACGTCCTCGCTCACCTCAAGCATGCGCGGCACTGATGACTCCTCGTTTGCCCTGACGTTCCAGGTGCTCGTTCCGGTGCCCCCGGGCGGGACGTCCCGGGCGCGCGGCGCTGGGAGCGCCGACCGCCATTACCAACGGGAGGTTGTGGCTGGGGTCACGGGTGAGCCGCCGGGCGACGGGATTTGCACGGCTTCTGATAGCTCTGTGTATGCGAATAGTCGCATTCTGTCGATGCTGTGCCCGACCTCACACGGGTCAAACTGTGACCGGGGCCATATTCCCATATGGTTTGATCTTGGAAAAAGCGGATGAATCAGACATTTGTTTCCGATCGGCGTGATCGATACCGCCGGTAACGCCGCTTTGACCTGGGATGACCGGAAAGTGTTTGGCGCTGGCGAGCCCGAATCGTAGGTTTTTGCCCGGTGCAACGAGCACCTCCCGGGTTCACCCCCGACGCACGGCCCGCCCGGCTCACCCCGGATCCGGCTCACCCCGGAACCGGCTACCCCGGATCCGGCTCACCCCGGAACGCGGACCAGGCGCCCACCGGCGCGACGGCAGCCAGCCGCCGCCGGGGATGCGGACAGGTGGCCGGGGCGGCAAGCGGCACGTCCGACACGTGCACGGCCCGCCCACCGGACTTGGCGAGCGAACACGGCCCAGTTGGGGCCTGGTTCCGCCTGCCCACCCCGGGGATGTTGAGAGGAATCTCATGACCTTCCGTAACGAGACCGCCGCTGCCACCACCGCCCCCAAGCGCAACCGCGTCCGCGCGGCTGTCATCGGCGGCGCCCTGCTCGCCGCCCCGGTGGCCGGCCTCGTCACGGCCAACACGGCCTCCGCCGCGGACGTCTCCACCTGGGACAAGGTCGCGATGTGCGAGTCGACCGGCAACTGGTCGATCAACACCGGCAACGGCTTCTACGGCGGCCTGCAGTTCACCTCCTCCACCTGGGCCGCCTTCGGTGGCACCGCCTACGCCCCGCAGGCCAACCTGGCCACCAAGGCGCAGCAGATCGCCGTCGCCGAGAAGGTGCTGGCCTCCCAGGGCCCCGGCGCCTGGCCCGTCTGCTCCGTCCAGGCCGGTCTGACCAAGGGCGGCGCGCCGGCCCAGGTCGACACCTCCAGCTCCTCCTTGTCGACCTCGTCCTCGTCGAGCAGCTCCTCCTCGAAGTCGACCTCCTCCAAGTCGACCTCCTCGAAGTCGAACACCGCCGCCTCGGACGACTCCGCCAAGGCGTCCCGCTCCGAGTCCCGCGCCCAGGCCCCCAAGGCCGCCGCGCAGGAGACCCCGAAGCAGACCTGGAAGAACAAGTCCGCCGCGGCGACCACCAACACCACCACCTCCGGCGACAGCTACACGGTGAAGACCGGCGACACCCTGTCCAAGATCGCGGACAGCCTGGGCGTCGACTGGCACACCCTGTACAACAACAACTCCGGTGTCGTCGGCGGCAACCCGGACCTGATCTACCCGGGCCAGGTCCTGTCGGTCTGACCCACCCCCGGGAGGCACCGCTTCCCCGGGATCAGCCCTGATCCCACCCTGTCGGCGTGAAGCCGCCACCCCCGGTCGCGGGGTGGCGGCTTCCGCCGTTCTCGGGTGCCGGGCGCCGTTCCCGGGCACCGGGCGCAGGGGAGGGGAGCCACCCGCTCGGCGGCGTCCGGAGGGTGGCGGCGCGGGCGCCGTGCGTAGCGTCGGGGGATGCGGATACCTCGCTCGTACGGCCGGGCGCTGCTCGTGCTCGGCCTGTTGCTCCCCGCCACCGCCGCCACCGTCGCGGTCGGACCGCCCGCCGCGGCCCGTCCGGCCACGCCGGACCTGGTCTGGGACCGGCTCGCCGACTGCGAGAGCGACGGCGACTGGCAGGCCGACACCGGCAACGGCTACTACGGCGGCCTGCAGATCTGGCCGCCCACCTGGCGGGAGGCGGGCGGCCTGCGCTACGCCGACCGGCCCGACCGTGCGAGCCGGCGGCAGCAGATCACCGTCGGGGAGGAGATCCTGCGCCGCCAGGGCTGGAACGCCTGGGGCTGGTGCGCGCGGGAGATCGGGGTGCTGGATTAGGCCCGCTCCCGGGGCGGCGGTCGCCGGTCACCAGGCGCGGCCCTCGGGCAGCGCGGACAGCTCCGGGGCGGACAGGTGCGGGACGGCGAAGAGCTCCGCCGTCGGGTCCTCCGCCGGGGCGGCGTCCCACAGCGTGAAGCGCAGCAGCTGCCAGCGGCTCGGGTCCAGGGCCAGCACGGCGGTGTGCACGCCCGGACGGCGGGACTCCTCGCGCAGTTGCTCGATCTCGTGCTCCGCGTGCGCGGCCAGGGCCGCCGGGTCCTGCCGGACCGGGACGGCGGTCAGCCGACGGGTCGCGGCGGACGGGGCGGGGACGGCGGCGCGGGCCGGGCCGGAGAAGTGCGCGAGGACGGTCCACTGCCGGACGGCCGGACGCCCGAAGTCCCGGACGATGTTCTCGAACCCGCCGCCGCCCACCAGGAACCGGGCCGCCTCGCCGTCCGAGCGCCACACGTACAGCGGCGCGTACTGGTTGACCGGCGAGCCGCCGACCCCGCGCTCGCGCAGCAGCCACGCCTTGAAGCCGAGCCCCGGGCGGTCGTCCAGGAGCGGGGCGCCGGCCTCGATCCGGCGGCGGATGACGTCGAGGTCGTAGTCGGCGGGCAGGTTGATCTCGTACTGCTTGGCGAGCACGGGCGGGTCCTGTCTGGGGAGTGCGGGCGGACGGGGGGAGGGGGTGGTCGGGGCCGGTGGGGGCGGGTCAGGGTCGGCGGGGGAGGTCAGGGCCGGTGGGGTGGGGCGAGCAGGGTGATCAGGCCGGTCACCGCCTGGTCGAACGGGCCGGTGTCGCCGGCCGCGCGGGCCAGCACGTAGCCGCCCTGGAGCACCGCGACCACGGTCGCGGCGGTGCCGGACGGGTCGACGGACGGCGGGAGCTCCCCGGCCGCCCGGCCCTCCGCCAGCACCTCGGCGAGGCGGCCGCGCAGCCAGCCGAGGGTCTCCTCGACCGGGGCCCGCAGCACCGGGTCGGCCATCACGTCCGGGTCCTGGGTCAGCCGGCCGATCGGACAGCCGCGCAGCACGTCGCGCTCGCGGCGCAGGTACGCGGTGACCCGCTCGACGGCGGTGCCCGGACCGGACAGCAGCTCCTCGGCCAAGGCGCGCAGCTCACCGGCGGTGCGGGTGATCGCGGCGAGGGCGAGCTCGGGCTTGCCCGCGAAGTGGTGGTACATGCTGCCCTGCCCGGCGCCCGCGCGCTGCTGGATGGCCTTCGGGCTGGTGCCGGTGTAGCCGCGCTCCCAGAGCAGGTCGCGGGTGGCCTCGACGAGGCGGTCGGCGGTGGCGCTGTTGGTGTTGGTACCGGGGCTCGGGTTCACGGTACGTACTGTACATACTAGTAGGTACAGTGGGAAGGGCGGGGTGACCGGCCGTCAGGTCGGCCCGACCGGGCGGGTGTTCAGGCCGGACGGGTGTTCAGGCGGCGGTGCGCTGCTCGCGGGCGGCCAGGACGGACACCGAGACGTTGGCCGGCAGCGCGGCCGACGGGTAGCGGTGCAACAGGGCGGCCGCGACCGCCTCCGGGCCGACCGGCTTGCCCAACTCGGTGGCGAACGCGCGCAGGTAGTCGCCGGTCCAGGCGATCGGATCGGGGGCGGGGGCGTCCTCGGGCACCGGCGTGGTCAGGTGGCGGTGGCCCGGGACGGTGCGCAGCGGCTCCAGCGCCGCCATCTCGTCCAGCAGGTCGATCCACGCCTCGCGCTGCGCCGTCCACGGGGTGTCCGCCAGCCACGGGTGCGCGTTCAGCCACAGCAGCGGGCCGCCGAGCAGCGTCCGGCTGCGGTGCTCCCACAGGTAGTGGTGGTCGGGCAGCCCCAGGGACGCCCCGCGCAACTCCAGCCGGTGGTCCTCCAACTCCACGGCATCGCCCTCCAGCGGCTCCAACGCGACCAGCCGGGACGGGAGTTCGTCCCCCAGGTCGGCCCACGCGGCGCGCACCGCCGGGTAGTCGTGCTCGATCCGGGCCCGGACCGGGTCGGGAGCCAGGAGACGCGCCTCGGGGAAGGCGTCGCGCAGCACCTCCGCCGCGAGCCAGCAGTCCGGCGCGTGGTGGGCCACCAGGACGGTGCTGAGCCGGCGCCCCGAACGCTCGACCTCCCGGACCAGCCGCCGCCCGTCCGAGAGCCGCAACCCCGTACCGAGCAGCACCGCCCGGTGCTGACCGAGCACCAGCACCGCGCACGTGTGCAGGGAGGACTCGGGCAGGTCCACCACGCGGAACTCCAGTGGATGCATCGCGCAACCTCCTCCGGCCGGGGAAAGTCCTCCCACCAGGGTCCGACGGGAGGGCGGCGGGCGCATGTGGGGCGGGTGGGGGCAGGTCGCCTGCGGCGGGTGGAGGGGTTTCGACGGGAGGGCGATGGGCGCATGTGGGGCGGGTGGGGGAGGGTCGCCTGCGGCGGGCTGAGGGGGTCCGACGGGAGGGTGGCGGGCGTGTGTGGGCGGGTGGGGATTGCCTGCGGTGGGCTGGGGCGGGTGGAGGAGGGGTTTCGACGGGAGGGCGGCGGGCGCATGTGGGGCGGGTGGGGGAGAGATGCCTGCGGCGGGCTGAGGGGCGGGAGGGGGCCCGACGGGAGGGTGGGGGAGGGCGGCTGCCTGCGGTGCGGGCGGAGGGGTGGGGGTGTCTGTAGGGGGTGGCAGCATGGGGGGATGCGTGGTGGTGGGGTGTTCGTCGGGGAGTTGTTCGGGCGGGGGCGGGAGGAGCCGGCGGACGGGGTGGTGCTGGTGCCGGGGTGGTTGGGGGTGGAGGAGCAGCGGGAGCTGGTGGCGGCGTGCCGGGAGTGGGCGCGGCCGCCGGGCGGGATGCGGTCGGTGGTGCTGCCGGGCGGCGGGGTGATGTCGGTGCGGACGGTGTGCCTGGGGTGGCACTGGTACCCGTACGGCTACGCGCGGACGGTGGTGGACGGGGACGGGGCGCCGGTGAAGCCGTTCCCGGAGCGGCTGGGCGCGCTGGCCCGGCGGGCGGTGGCGGAGGCGTACGGGGAGCGGGCGGGGGAGGTGGCGGGGGCGGCGGGGTTCGCGCCGGACGTCGCGCTGGTGAACCACTACCCGCACGGGGCGCGGATGGGCCTGCACCAGGACCGCGAGGAGCGGGTGGACGCGCCGGTGGTGTCGCTGTCGCTGGGGGACGAGTGCGTGTTCCGGCTGGGGAACGCGGAGGGCCGGGGCCGGCCGTGGACGGACCTGCGGCTGTGCGGTGGCGACCTGCTGGTGTTCGGCGGGGCGAGCCGTTTCGCGTACCACGGGGTGGTGCGGACGCTGCCGGGCACGGCCGACCCGGCGCTGGGCCTGACCGGGCGGCTGAACATCACCGTCCGGCAGTCCGGCCTGGGGTGAGGGGGCCCGCGTGCCGGAGGGCGGGAATGCCAGGCGGGCGCGGAGACTTGTGCTGGACGGACGAGACGTTCGGCGGCACACCCCTGTCCGCCGGCCGTCCGGAGAGGGAGCGACACATGGGAACCCCCGTCGACCAGCTCGTCGACCTGCTCGACCTGGAGCGGATCGAGCTGAACATCTTCCGCGGCCGCAGCCCGGAGGAGTCGCTGCAGCGCACCTTCGGCGGGCAGGTGGCCGGGCAGGCGCTGGTCGCGGCGGGCCGGACGGTCGAGGAGGGCCGGCCGGTGCACTCGCTGCACGCGTACTTCCTGCGGCCGGGTGTTCCCGGCGTGCCGATCGTCTACCAGGTCGAACGGACCAGGGACGGGCGCTCGTTCACCACCCGCCGGGTGCTCGCCATCCAGGGCGGGCGGACGATCTTCGCGCTGACCGCCGACTTCCACCGGCCCGAGCCCGGCGGCATCGAGCACCAGTTCCCGATGCCGGACGTCCCCGACCCGGAGAGCCTGCCCAGCGCGCTGGACGAGGTCGGCGCCCGGCTCGGCGAACTGCCCCCGTTCATCAGCCGCCGCCAGCCCTTCGACATCCGGTACGTGGACCGGCTGAAGTGGACGCGCGAGGAGCTGGACGGGGTGGAGGCCCGCAGCGGCGTGTGGCTGCGCACCAACGGCGCGCTGCCCGACGACCCGCTGATCCACGTCTGCGCGCTCACCTACGCCAGCGACATGACGCTGCTGGACGCCGTCCGCGCCCCCGTCGAGCCGCTGTGGGGCGAGCGGAACTTCGACATGGCCTCGCTGGACCACGCGATGTGGTTCCACCGGCCGTTCCGGGCCGACGACTGGCTGCTGTACCGGCAGGAGTCGCCGATCGCGCACGGCGCGCGCGGCCTGGCCCGCGGCGAGATCTACGACCGCGAGGGGCGGCTGGTGGTCTCGGTGATGCAGGAGGGGTTGTTCCGGCCGTTGGAGCGCTGACGCGGCACCGGGCCGTCCGTCCGAAGCGGCCCGGGGGCAGAGCGACTTGAGAGCAGATCGACTTGGGAGGCAGAGCGATGACCGACACCGCAGCCGAAGCCTGGCGGCGCTGGACGGAGGCCCGGAGCGCCGCGGTGGGTGCGCCGCACGGGCCGCTGGCGCTCACCGGCACCCACTGGTTGGAGCCAGGCCCGGCCGAGATCCCGGGCCTTCCCGGCCGCTGGTGGGCCGAGGGCGGCGCGGTCTGCGCCGAACTGCTCGCCGGGGACGGCGTCCGGATCGAGGGCGGGGAGGGGGAGGCCACCGGCCGGGTCGCCCTGCGGCCGGACACCGACCGGCACCCGCAGATCGCCGTCCGCGACCGGCTGCGGCTGGTCCCGATCGAGCGGGAGGGCGAACTCGCCCTGCGGGTCTTCGACCCCGACGCCCCCGCCCGGGCCGCGTTCGCCGGGATCTCGGTCTACCCGTACGCCCCCGACTGGGCGCTGCCCGCCGTCTTCACGCCGTTCGAGGACGGCGGCCGGGCCGTGCTGGTGGAGAACGCGGACGGCCGGGCCCGGCCGCTCGCCGTGGCCGGGCAGGTCGCGTTCACGCTGGCCGGGCGGGAGCACACGCTGACCGTCAGCGGCTCCGAGGGCTCGGGCGGGCGGCTCAGCGGCGTCATCGCGGACGGCACCAGCGGCCGGGAGACGTACCGGTTCCGGTTCGTCACGCTGCCCGCGCCCGACGCGCAGGGGCGCACCGTGCTGGACTTCAACCGGGCGTTCCTGCCGCCGTGCGCCTTCGCCGACCACTTCATCTGCCCGTTCCCGCCGCCCGGCAACCGGCTGGAGGTGGCCGTCGAGGCGGGTGAGCGGCAGGTGGTCACGGTCTGAGGCGGAGAACGGGCCGGAGGCGGGGCGGGCCGGGGCGGGAGAGGGCGCCCCGCTTTCTGAGAGCGCTCTCTCGGCGGCGCAGCGGGCGCTAGGCTGCTCGCAGCAGGAGACGATCACGTGCGTGCGGGCGTGTGCGCGCGGACGGTGGAGAGGAGCCCACGGTGACCGAGTCCGAAACGGGAACGGGCGGGCGCCCCACCCTGGAATCGGTGGCCGAACGGGCCGGCGTGTCCCGGGCCACCGCCTCCCGGGTGGTCAACGGCGGCGCGGGGGTCCGGGCGGCGCTGCGCGAGAAGGTGGAGCGGGCCGTCGCCGAACTCGGCTACGTCCCCAACCTGGCCGCCCGCACCCTGGTCACCCGGCGCAACCGGGCGATCGCCGTGGTCATCGCCGAACCCGAGGCCCGGTTCTTCTCCGACCCGTTCTTCGCCCAGCACCTGCGCGGCATCAGCCGCGAACTGGCCGCCGCCGACAACCAGATGGTGCTGCTGCTGGCCGAGGACGAGCGCGACCACGACCGGATCGGCCGCTACCTGTCCGGCGGCCACGTCGACGGCGTCCTGCTGTTCTCGCTGCACCACTCCGATCCCACCCCCGAGACCGTCCACCGCCTCGGCCTGCCCTTCGTCATCGGCGGACGCCCCGGCTGGCCCGGCGCCGAGTCCGACCGCGACCTGGTCTACGTCGACAACGACAACCGCGGCGGCGCCCGGCTCGCCGTCCAGCACCTGCGCTCCATCGGCCGCAAGCGGATCGCCACCATCACCGGCCCGCTCGACCAGACCTCCTCCGTCGACCGCCTCGACGGCTACCGCGACCTGTTCCCCGACGGTGACGACGACCTGATCGCGGTCGGCGACTTCACCGCCGACGGCGGCATCCGCGCGATGACCGAACTCCTCGACCGGCGACCGGACCTGGACGCGGTGTTCGCGGCCTCCGACGTGATGGCCTCCGGCGCGATCCGGGTCCTGCGGGCGGCCGGGCGCCGGGTGCCGGAGGACGTCGCGGTGGTCGGCTTCGACGACGTCGAGTCGATCGCGGCCTGGACGGAGCCCCCGCTCACCACGGTCCGGCAGGAGATCGAGGAGATGGGGCGGCTGATGACGCGGCTGCTGCTGCGGCGGCTCAACGATCCGGAGGCTTCGGCACCGTCCTCGGTGATCATTCCGACGCTGCTGGTGGTGCGGGAGTCGGCCTGAGGGGTCTTGCGGGGCGGGGAGGGGGCTCGTCCGCGGGCGTGGTCGCGGGGCGGCTCGGCGAGGTCGGCCGAGGCAGTACCTTGTAGCTCCAGCCCTGCCACGGAGGGTGACCGGGCGGTGGGGAGGAGCAGCTGTGCAGGTTTCCACGCTCAGTCTCTGGGGGGCCGGGGCGTTCGGCGCGGTCATCGGCTGGATCGCCTACCGGACACTGCGGCGGAACACGAAGGCGACGACGCTCACCGACCTGGTGACGGTGATCATGGCCCTGGGCGGCGGGGTGGTGGTCAACACGAAGTTCGCGGACCCGGACCTCTTCGCCTCCTACGGCATCGGGCTGTTCGCCGGGTTCTTCGGCTACTTCCTCGTCGCCCTGCTGGTGGACCGTGCGGAGGGGCGGCGGCGGAAGGCGGCCCCGCCGGAGCCAGTCGCGTCGGTCGCGCCGGAGCCGGTCGCGCCGGAGTCGGTTGCGTCGGAGTCGGTTGCGTCGGAGCCGGTCGTGTCGGTCGTGCCGGTCGGTGCCGGGGTTCCGGCGCCGGCCCCGGAGCCCGTCGGTGCGCCGCGGGAGACGCCCGACGACTGGATGGGCGAGGGGTGAGGGGCCCGGGAAGCCGCCCCGGGCGGGACGGTCACCCGGCGGTGCGCAGGCGCAGGGCGGCGGAGCAGTAGGCGGTGTAGGCCAGCCCCAGGACGTTGCCCCTGCCCAGGAGTTCCATCCGGGTGCGGTGCAGGGCGGAGCCGACGTCCTGCCCGGAGAGCATGAGCTCCCAGAACCGCTCGGCGAACTCCTCGGCCAGGCCCCGGACCACGGTGATCTCCGTGCCGATGACGCCGGCGGCGTGCAGGCCGGCCAGGACGTCGACGAAGGGCAGCCAGGTCCGGGCGTCGTGGTCGACGGTGTGGCAGCCGTTCAGGAAGACCAGGGGCCCGCCGCTCCGTGCCCACTGCTCCCACTCCGGGGCCTCGCCCCAGGCGGCCAGGTCCTCGGGCAGGATGCGGTCGTCGTGGCCGATCTCCAGGACGGTGGGGGTGGTGTCCTCCCCTACCCGGGCGGGGAGCCCGTGGCCGAAGAAGTAGACGCCGGTGGAAGGGGCGCCGGTCAGCGCCAGGCGGAAGGCGTCCTTGCGGTCGCAGACCCGCAGGTCGGGGAAGAAGGCGCGGAGGGCCGCCAGGTGGCGCTCCACCCCGGTGGGGTCGAACCTGGTGCTGCGCGCCACGGTCAGGGAGGGCGCGGCTCCGGCCGGGCCCGCCTCCAGGTGGACGCGGCCGCCGCCCGGGACGGACGCGGGCTGTTCGATGATGTGCTTGAACCCCCAGAAGCCGTACGGGCAGAGCGTGTTGAGCGGGTGCCGGGTCCGGTCCGGGCAGGCGCGGGCGGTCGGGTCCCGGCGCAGTTGCTCCCAGCCGGGCCCGCACTGCCCCAGGGGCGCGTCGGCCTCCACCGGGATGTCGTACAGGAGGGCCCAGGGGAAGGCGAGGTCGTTCAGCTCGGTCCGGCAGATCTGGATCGTCGAGGGCCGGTCGAGCACCCGCCTCAGGGCCTCCCGCTCCGGCCGGGTGCGGGCGACCATCTGGTAGAGCGACCAGCCGCGCCGGGCCAGCCGGGTCATGTCCCGGCGCAGCGCGTCGGGGTCCTTGCGGTTGGCCCGGTCCAGCAGGTTCACCCGCACTTCCCTCCCCTCCTGCACCCGCAGTTCGCTGTGGCAGGCGAGGAGGTCGGCCCGGACCTGCTCCAGCACCGCCACCACCTGGTGCTCGCTGAGCCAGAAGGCGGCGGCGGGGCCGTCCTCGGCGGTGACGTCGACGGTCATCGCGCCGTCGCGGCGGCCCACCCGTACCGCGGCGGCGCGGCGGGGCAGCGCGTCCAGGCCGGTGAAGCCCGGGGTCAGGGTGTGGTCGACGACGGCCCCGGTGGCGCCGCCGGGGCGCTCGGCGGCGGCGACGGAGAAGGTCGCGGTCGCCGACTGCAGCTGGTTGCCCCGGTGGGAGACGATCAGCAGCAGCCGGGCCGGGCCGGGCTCCTCCGGCGTGACGAAGGGGATGTGCAGGTGCCGCCCCCGGTGGTCCGGTGCGCAGCCGTGCCGTCCGCCGGGCGGGCAGTGGCAGACCCAGGCGTCGCCGTGCAGCGGCAGGAAGATCCAGTACCGCTCGGCGGGGAGGTGGAGCTCCGCGCTGACGGCGGTCACCTGGAGCCAGTCGCCCCGGCCGTCGTCGTCCGCGTGGTCGAGGGGCCCTTCGGGGAGCGCCGGGGAGGAGGGCGGGAGGAGGTTGTCGGCGGCCGGTTCCCCGATGCCCAGGCGGAGTTGGTAGGTGCGTCCGGAGGCGAGGAAGAGGTCGGCGGGCACGCTGCGGCGGGAGTGCGGCCAGACCACCGCGAGGTGGAGGAAGCGCGCCTCGGCGCCCCGGCCGGCGGCTTCGTCGAAGTCCTCGCCGAAGTCCTCGTCGGCGGCTTCGTCGAAGTCCTCGTCCGCGGCCGGTTCTTCTCGGGGCAGCTCCGACACCCCCTGGGTGGGGATGCCCAGAGGCTCGCCGAACCGCCGGTGCAGCTCCAGGAACCGGTCCCAGCACTCGGCGGCGGAGTGGCGCTCCTCGTAGATCACGAGGAACGCGGCGTCGAACTGCTCCCCGGTGAGGTCCGGGTCCTCCAGCAGGCCGCGCCAGGCGCTGCGGGTTTCGTTGTCCGGTTCGGAGTGCCACAGCCCGGTGGCGCGGAGGATTCGCAGCAGGCGC
This sequence comes from Kitasatospora sp. NPDC057198, assembly GCF_042670125.1. Taxonomy (NCBI): domain Bacteria; kingdom Bacillati; phylum Actinomycetota; class Actinomycetes; order Kitasatosporales; family Streptomycetaceae; genus Kitasatospora; species Kitasatospora sp. NPDC057198. The sequence continues at coordinate 25,241 of NZ_JBHUWH010000005.1, forward strand.
TCCGTCTCGGACCGGTAGGCCCGGGTGTACTCCGCCGGTTCCTCCACCGCCACGCCCGTTCTCCTCTCGGCTCCGCCGGGTGCTCTCCGCCGGGTACCGGCATTCTGGGACAGCCGGGTGAGCGGGGGCGAACCGTGCAGCTGGACCGGGGCACCACCAGCCGCCCGGGGTTCCACGGGGGTTCGGCCACGGCGGTCGGACGGGAGGGCGGCGCGGCGCCGACCGTTCCGGTGCGTGGCTCTGGTCCCGAGGAGGTCCCGAGGAGGTCCCGAGGACCCGACAGCAGATGTCCACGAGTCCGGGGGCCACCTGCGGTGCCCGGGTCGGCCGTGCCGTTGTTCAGCGCGGGCCGGTCTGCCGGGCCCGGCGGGTGGCGGTGCGGGGGTCGCCGGTGAGGGGGTGGCCGTGGCCGGGCAGGAGCAGGGCGGCTCCGGTGAGTTCGTCGATGCGGTCGAGGGAGGTCAGGGCGGTGCGGCTGTCGTGGGTGAAGCCGCGGCAGACCAGGGTGGGGCCGGTGTGCCCGGTCAGGCCGTCGTGGGTGACCAGGGCGTCGCCGGTGAAGAGCAGTCCGCGGTGGGGGAAGAGGTAGCCGGTGCTGCCCGGGGTGTGGCCGGGCAGCGGGACGGCCCGCGGCGCGCCGGGGACTTCGTCCAGCTGCCGGCCGGTGTCGAAGGCGCGCACGCCGGGGGTGACGGGTGCGGTGAAGGCTCCGGTGCGGGCGAGGTGGAGCGGGGTGGCGAGGGCGGCGGGTCGGCGCAGGAGGTAGGGCAGTGCGGAGCGTTCCGGCTTGGCGTGGCGCAGGGCGCTGCGCGGGCCGTCGCGCAGGATCGCGGCGTCGCCCTCGTGGATCCAGACGTCGGCGCCGGCCTGCTGGAGGGTGTGGGCCAGTCCGGTGTGGTCGGGGTGTCCGTGGGTCAGGAGCACGGCGCGGATGTCGCTCAGGGAGCGGCCGGCGCCGGCCAGGTGCTCGCGCAGCTGCTTCAGGTGGGCGGGCAGTCCGGCGTCGACGAGGACCAGGCCGTCGGGCTCCTGCACCAGGTAGAAGTTGACGACGTCGTCGCCGAGGCGGTCCACGCCGGGGGCGATGCGCCGGTCCGAGGGGGTGGGGCGGGCCATGCGTTCCTCCGGGGGCGGGGGCGGGGGCGGGGGCGGCCGAATTCGGATACAGTTGACTGTAACGGATGAGAGGGGAGACGGGATGCCCGGCGGGACTCCGCGCCGACCGTACGACTCGGCGCGCCGGCAGCAGGCCGCGCGCCGCAACCGGGCCGCGATCCTGGCGGCCGGCCGGGAGCTGCTGTTCCGCGACGGCTACCGGGCCACCACCGTCCGCGCGGTGGCCGAGCGCGCCGGCGTCTCCCCCGAGACCCTCTACAAGGCGTTCGGCGGCAAGCCGGGCCTGGTCAAGGCGCTGTGGGACGTCACCCTGGCCGGGGACGACGAGCCCCTGGCCATGGCCGAGCGGCCCCAGCTCCAGGCCGTCCTGGCCACCCGCGACGCCCGCGCCAAGCTCCGCCGGTACGCCGCGTTCGTCCGCGGCGTCCACGAACGCCTCGCCGCCCTGTCCGCCCTCCTCGCCGAGGCCGGCCCGGAGGTCGGCCAGGTCCTCGCCCTCAGCGAGGAGGAGCGGATGACCGGCGTGAGCGCCTTCGTCGCCCACCTCGCCGACACCGGCGTCCTGCCCCCCGGCGCCGACACGGTCCGCCTGGCGGAGTCCTGGTGGGCCCTGACCGGCCCCCACCTGTACACCCAGCTCACCACCGGCCGCGGCTGGGACGCCGGCACCTACGAGGACTGGCTGACCGGCCTGCTCGTCGCAGCCCTCCCGAGTCCGACCTGAGCGCCGTTCCACCACCGCCCCTGCCGACCCCGACCAGGGCATCCGGGCCCACCCCGCCCGCCCCGTGGGCCTCCCCCGAGGGCGGGTTCGACCCTCCCGCGCAGTCGACTGCTGCTCAACCCCATGGACAGGTACCGCCGGTCCTCGTGGACAAGGCCACGGCGCGGAAGCGCCGCCGGACCCCGGGGGGTTCGGCGGCGCGCCCGGGAGGGGCGGGGCGGTGGGCCGGTCAGTCGAAGGGGAGGCGCAGGACGGAGGCGTTGCCCTGGGACTGGGTGGCGCCGGTGCGGAGTTGGGCGGGGGCGTTGCCGAGGGCGGGCCAGACCTCGAGCGTGACGGTGCCGTTGCTCAGGTCGGTGAGCGGGGCGCCGGTGGTGGACCGCAGGCCGGCGGCGGTGGCGTTGTAGCGCTCCCAGCCGGGGACGGGGTCGGTGGCGAAGTAGCGGTAGGTCTCCGTCCGGTCGACGGTGCCGTTGCCGTCGAAGTCGTAGGAGACGCGGGCCTGTTGGGCGAGGGCGACGCTGGATCCGGCGTCCACGTACAGGTCGAAGTCGGTGCCGGCGCCGGGGCGGAGGGTGCCGGCGAGGTGGCCGAGGGTGTACGTCAGCGGCTGGTAGGGCGTGCCGTCGTGGTTGGCGCCGCCGCCGGAGGCGATGGTGCTGCCGGTCGCGCCGGTGCCGTAGGCGGCGGTGAGGGTGCCGCCGGGCTGCGGGTAGAGGGTGCCGGCGCGGGTCTGCGGGGTGGTGGGGGAGGCGCTCGGGGACGGGCTCGCCGAAGCGGACGGCGAGGGGGAGCCGGTGGCGCCGCCGGTGCCGCCGTCGGGCTCGGTGCCGCGTTCGGAGGCGGTGGAGCGGGCCGGGACGGTCAGGGTGTAGCCGTCGGAGAAGCGGACGGTGCGGGCGGTGGTGGTGTAGTTGTGCGCCACGTGGGTGCGGGTGCTGCCGTTGGTGAAGACCGCGGCGGTGGGGGTGTCGGCGGTGGTCGCCGGGTCGAGGGTGCCGAGGGCGGCCAGGTCGTAGATCCAGTGGTAGGTGTGGGCCCTGGACTCGCCCTCCTCCGGGGTGTAGCCGGCGTTCCCGGCGTCCCAGTCGGTCTTGGCGGCGGCCGGGTCGGTGAGCGCCTCGGCCTCCCAGAGCAGGTCGCGCCAGTCGGTGAACGCGCCGCCGTTGCCGGCCTTCAGCTCGGCCAGGTTGGCGGCCAGGTCGTCCTTGCGGCGGGCCAGGTAGAGCGAACCCGAGGTGACGGGGAGGAAGTTGATGCCGTGGATCATGCCGGGGGCGGCCGTCCACCAGGTGGAGTAGGCGGCGCCGGAGCCCCAGACCATGCCGACGGTGGAGTGCTGGAAGCCGGCCGGGAAGACCTGGTGGTCGGCGTCGAACCAGTACTGCTGCACGGCGTTGGCCTCGGTGGTGTACAGGTAGACGCCGAGGTCGCGCAGCGAGGTGTCGCCGGTGGCGGCGCCGAACAGCAGCAGTCCGGCGCTGAAGTTCAGCGACTCGGAGGAGGACTCCTCGTTGTTGCCGGCGGCGAACCCGGCGTGGCCGGAGGCCCAGCCGTGGCCCTCGTACGGGTCGAAGTTGCGCAGCCAGGGGAAGCGGGTGTCGGCGCGGTCGGTGTTGGCGGCGTCCTTGGCCAGCAGCTTGACCATGCCGCCCCACTGGGAGTCCGCGGCCCAGGCGGTGTCGTAGCGGGCGACGGTGGCGGCGGCCTGCACGAAGTAGCCGTAGTGGAAGTGGTGGTCGTTGAGTTCGGCGTCGGTGCCGTAGGAGGCCGGGTAGCCGATCAGGGTCTTCCAGGTGGGGTCGTAGGCGAAGCCGGGCGAGCCGGTGCCCGCGAACCAGGTCTGCAGCTTGCCCTTGATCAGTCCGAGCAGCTTGTCGCGGGCCGCGGTGTCGCCCAACTGGTCGGCGATCGGCACCAGTTGGGACAGCTGGCCAAGGGCCTTGCCGACCCAGTAGGTGTCGGTGGCGCCGTGGAACGGGTCGCTCGCGTCGGAGACCTGGTGCAGGTAGCCGTCCAGCGCGGCGCGGTCGTAGGAGCCGGCGTCGGGCAGCGAGGGCAGCACGCCGGTGACGCTCTGCACGGTGGAGAAGGACGAGCCCTGGCGGACCTTCATGGTGCCGCGCGGGGAGGTGTACGTCAGCGCGGTGAGGGCGTCCGGGGTGGCCTGCCACTGCTGCGGGTAGAGCGCGAGCAGGGTGCCGGTGGCGGTGCCCTCCTGGGCGGTGGTGGTGGCGGTGAAGGTGGTGGTGAGCTTGCCCGCGGCCTGGTCGTAGTTCCAGCCGACCCTGGTGTCGGTGACGAAGTCGTAGGCGTAGGTGCGGAACTGCGCCAGGTCGGCGGGGGAGGGCAGCAGGGCGACCGAGTAGTAGTCCTTGCCGCCGAGGTTCGCGGTCAGGGCGGTGCCGTTGACGTTCCAGCTGCTGCCGGTGGGCGCGAACAGGCCGTAGCTGTGGCCGCCGACGGTGATGCCGAGCACGCTGCCCTGGTTGCTGAAGACGGTGGGCGCCGAGGCGGTGGTGACCTGCGCGGCGCCGCCGGTGGCGTGCGCGAACACGTACGGCAGGCCGTGGCCGATCGTCGCGCTGAAGGTGTGCGCGCCGTCCGCCCAGTACGGGGTGACCGTCCAGTCGGACCAGCCGTCGACCTTGGTGTCGGGGGAGTTCAGGCCGGCCACGCCCAGGGTGAGGTCCCGGGTGTGGGTGTAGTCGTACTGGCGGCCGTCGGAGGTGACGGTCGGCGTGGTGGGGTAGCCGACCTCGAGGCCCGCGGCCTGCGCCTTGAAGGTCATCGGGTGGGCGTAGAGGTTCTCCGAGTACGGGTTGCCCGCGTAGCGCTGGTAGATCAGCGAGGACCACCAGTCGTTGGTGGGGGCGGCCTGTCCGGCCGTCCGCGGGGTGACCTTGGGGGTGACGGGCGCGCCGTCGGAGTTGCTCGGGCCGACGGTGCCGGCCGGGCGGGCGTCGCTGTAGCCGCCGAGGCCGACCCGGACGGTGGTTGCGGCGGCGGCGCTGCCGGCGCCGAGGGCCGCCGTCAGGGTGGCCGCGGCGGCCAGCGCCAGGGTGGTGAGGGCGGCCGTGGGGCCGCGCAGGGAGCGGAGCTTCATGATTGGTGTCCACCTTGAGTGGGGGCGGGCGGTGCAAGTATGAGAGCGCTCTCAGCCAGCGGACCGTACGGGTGGGCCCGAAGGGGTGTCAACCGCCCCGACGCACACTGATGCGTTCAGAATTCGAAAGCCCAGGTCGCGACAGCCCGGAGATTACGTTCAGGTTTCGAGGTCTTGACGAGGGAACTTCTGCCCCGGCAGTCTCTCGGCATCGATTGAGAGCGCTCTCAGAAAATTGGGCGCCGACCGAACGGCACCAGCTTCCCTCTTCGCACTCCACCCACGCTCCCGCCCCGCCCTGGAGGCCCTCGCATGGCTACCCCGAGAGTCCGCCGCACCACCGCTGCCCTGGGCAGCACCGTCCTCGCCACCGCACTCCTGCTCACCGCCTGCAGCTCCGGCAGCGGGTCCAAGGACTCCGCCGACGGCAAGGTGACCATCACGGTGGACCTGTTCGGCACCTTCGGGTTCAAGGAGGCCGGGCTCTACGACGAGTACATGAAGCTCCACCCGAACATCACCATCAAGCAGACCGACACCCAGGACGAGGGCCAGTACTGGCAGGCGCTGCAGACCAAGCTCGCGGGCGGCGGCGGCCTCGCCGACATCCAGGGCCTGGAGGTCGGCCGGGTGGCCAGCGTGGTGCAGAAGCAGGCCGACAAGTTCACCGACCTCAAGACGCTCGGCATCGGCGACGTCAACGACGACCTGGTCGAGTGGAAGGGCGCCGCGATCAAGACCGCGGACGGCAAGGTCCTCGGCGCGGGCACCGACATCGGCCCCGAGGCGATCTGCTACCGCACCGACCTGTTCAAGGCCGCCGGGCTGCCCACCGACCGCGCCGAACTGGCCGAGAAGTGGTCCACCTGGCAGGGCTACCTCGACCTCGGCAAGCAGTACGCCGCCAAGGCCGAGGCGGGCAACGCCTGGACCGACAGCGCCGCGGGCATGTTCGCCGCCGAGGTCGGCCAGCAGAAGGTCCGCTACTCCGACGAGGCCGGCAAGCCCGTCTACGACAGCAGCCCGGCCGTGAAGACCGCCTGGAACGACGCCACCGCGCTGGTCGCCGACGGCCTGTCCGCCAAGCTCGCCCAGTGGACGCCCGAGTGGAACAAGGCGTTCTCCACCGGCAAGTTCGCCACTCTCTCCTGCCCCGCCTGGATGATCGGCTACATCAAGGGCCAGGCCGGCGACGCGGGCTCCGGCAAGTGGGACATCGCCGCCGGGCCCGGCAAGACCGGCAACTGGGGCGGCTCCTACCTGACGATCCCGCGCACCGCCAAGCACCCCAAGGAGGCCGCCGAGCTGATCAAGTGGCTCAACGCCAAGGAGCAGCAGGCCACCCTGTTCACCAAGCAGGGCTCCTTCCCGTCCTCCGCCGGCGCCCAGGCCGCCATCAAGGACGTCACCGACCCGTACTTCAACAACGCCCCGATCGGCCAGATCTTCAGCGAGTCGGCCAAGGCGATGCCCGCCCAGGTGCTCGGCACCGACGACGGCGTGATCGGCAAGGCGTTCACCGACGCCCTCGGCGAGGTCGAGCGCACCGGCACCGCGCCGGACACCGCCTGGAAGCACGCCCTGGACAACGTCAAGAAGGCCAACGGCAACTGACGGACCGTCAACTCCGGTAGTCAACTCGGGCGGCCCGCCCCGCCGTTGCCCACACCGCAACGGCGGGGCCGGGCGGCCCCCGTCGAAGGACCCCGCCCATGGCCCTCAGCTCCACCGCCCGGCTGCCCGGCGGCCGACCCGCCGCCGAGCCCGGCAAGCCCGCCAAGCCCGGCAAGTCCGCGAAGCGGCCCGGCGGCCTGCGCCGCCGACTCGCCCCCTACGGCTTCCTTGCCCCGTTCTTCGGACTGTTCGCCGCCTTCGGGCTCTTCCCGCTGCTGTACACCGCCTGGGTGTCGCTGCACCGGGTCGAGCTCCAGACCTCGGACCGGATGGACTGGCTCGGCTTCCAGAACTACACCCGGCTGCTGTCCGACCCGTTCTTCTGGAACGCGCTGCGCAACACCTTCACCATCGGCGTGCTCTCCACCGTCCCGCAGCTGCTGATGGCCCTGGGCCTGGCCCACCTGCTCAACTACAAGCTCCGCGGCCGCACCTTCTTCCGGGTCGCGATGCTGATGCCGTACGCGACCTCGGTGGCCGCCGCGACCCTGGTCTTCGCCCAACTCTTCGGCCGCGACTACGGGTTGATCAACTGGGTGCTGGACAGCGTCGGACTGAACCCGGTCGACTGGCAGGCCAACACCTGGGCTTCCCAGATCGGCGTCTCCGCCATCGTCACCTGGCGCTGGACCGGCTACAACGCGCTGATCTACCTGGCCGGCATGCAGTCCATCCCCGGCGAACTGTACGAGTCCGCGGCCGTCGACGGCGCCTCGCGCTGGCAGCAGTTCCGGCACGTCACCGTCCCCGGACTGCGCCCCACCATCGTCTTCACCGTGGTCGTCTCCACCATCGGCGCCACCCAGCTGTTCGGCGAACCGCTGCTGTACGAGGGCAACTCCGGCGGCGGCATCTCGCACCAGTACCAGACCCTCGGCCTCTACCTGTACGAGCAGGGCTGGACGTTCTTCCACCTCGGCCGGGCCGCCGCCGTGGCCTGGGTGATGTTCCTGCTGATCGTGCTGCTCGCCCTGCTCAACGCGGCGATCGCCGCCCGCCGCAACCGTACGGACCGGTGACCCGATGACCCACGCGACCACCCAGGTACTCGACAAGTCCGTTGCAGCGAAAGGCGGTTCCGTCCGAACGGGCGGCCGCAGGGCGCGCTCGCCGCTGCACGGCGGGCCGCTCGCCTACGCGGTGCTGATCGGCGCCACCCTGCTCGCCGTCTTCCCGTTCTACTGGACGCTGGTCGCCGCCAGCCGCTCCAACTCCGAACTCAGCGCCGCCACACCCGCGTTGACCCCCGGTCCGAACCTGTTCCACAACATCGGCGAGGCGCTCCAGCAGGCCGAGATCGGCAAGGCGCTGCTCAACTCGCTGATCGTGGCGAGCGTGGTCACCGCCGGCGTGGTGCTCTCCTCCACGCTCGCCGGGTTCGCCTTCGCCAAACTGCGCTTCCGCGGCCGCGGCGCGCTGCTCGCGCTCACCGTCGGCACCATGATGATCCCGCCGCAGCTCGGCGTCATCCCGCTGTTCATGGTGATCGTCAAGCTCGACCTGCAGAACAAGCTGCCCTCGGTGATCCTGCCCTCGCTGGTCTCCGCGTTCGGCGTCTTCTTCATGCGCCAGTACCTGGTGCAGGCCCTGCCGGACGAACTCGTCGAGGCCGGCCGGATGGACGGCGCCTCGCTGCTGCGGATCTTCCGCTCGATCGTGCTGCCCGTCGCCCGCCCCGGCATGGCCGTGCTCGGCATGCTGACCTTCATGGCCACCTGGAACGACTTCTTCTGGCCGATCGTCGCGCTCAGCTCCCAGAACCCCACCGTCCAGGTCGCGTTGAAGTCGCTCGGCCAGGGCTACGTCCCCGACCAGTCCGTGGTGATGGCCGGCACCCTGATCGGCACCCTGCCCGTGCTGGTGGTGTTCGGCCTGCTCGGCCGGCAGATCGTCGGCGGCATCATGCAGGGCGCGGTCAAGGGCTGACGCCCGCTGCCCCGTTGGGATGACACACCCTCAACTCCATTGGATGGATCGCGACATGACCGTCGACACTCTCCCCATGACCACTGCCTCTGCCGCCGCCCCCGCCCGCTTCCCGGCCGGATTCGTCTGGGGCGCCGCCACCGCCGCGTACCAGATCGAGGGCGCCGCCGACCAGGACGGCCGCACCCCGTCCATCTGGGACACCTTCGCCCGCCGCCCCGGCGCCGTCCGCAACGGCGACACCGGCGACATCGCCGCCGACCACTACCACCGGTACCGCGAGGACGTCGCCCTGATGTCCGAACTCGGCCTGCGCGCCTACCGGTTCTCGCTCGCCTGGCCGCGCGTCCGGCCCGGCGGCCGCGGCCCCGCCAACGAGGCCGGACTCGACTTCTACGACCGCCTGGTCGACGAACTCCTCGGCGCCGGCATCACCCCCGTCGCCACCCTCTACCACTGGGACCTGCCCCAGGAACTGGAGGACGCGGGCGGCTGGACCGACCGCGACACCGCGTACCGCTTCGCCGAGTATGCGGGCATCGCCGCCCGCCGCCTCGGCGACCGCATCCCCACCTGGACCACCCTCAACGAGCCCTGGTGCGCCGCCTTCCTCGGCTACGGCAACGGCGTGCACGCCCCCGGCCGCACCGACCACGCCGCCGCCCTCACCGCCCACCACCACCTGCTGCTCGCCCACGGCCTCGGCACCGCCGCGCTGCGCGCCGAACTCCCCGACACCGCCCAGGTCTCGCTCACCCTCAACCTGGCCGCCGTCCGCCCGCTCTCCACCGACCCCGCCGACCTCGACGCCGCCCGCCGGATCGACGGCCTCGCCAACCGGATCTTCCTCGACCCGGTGTTCCGCGGCAGCTACCCCGAGGACGTCCTCGCCGACACCGCGCACGTCACCGACTGGTCCTTCGTCCGGGACGGCGACCTCGCCGAGATCTCCCGCCCCATCGACTCGCTGGGCATCAACTACTACACGCCCACCGTCGTCGCGGCCGAGCAGGAGCCGGAGGCCGACGCGGACGCCCCGCGCGGCGACGGCCACCAGGGCGGCAGCCCCTGGCCCGCCGACCAGGGCATCCGCTTCCTGCCCGCCCCCGGCACCCGCACCGCCATGGGCTGGCCGGTCGACGCCGACGGCCTGTACGAACTCCTCACCCGGCTGCGCGACGACCTGCCCGGCGTCCCGCTGCTGGTCACCGAGAACGGCGCCGCCTACGAGGACTACACCGACCCCAGCGGCGCCGTCCACGACCCGGAGCGGATCGACTACCTGCACACCCACCTCGCCGCCGTGCACCGCGCCATCGCCGACGGCGCCCCCGTCCGCGGCTACTTCCTGTGGTCGCTGCTCGACAACTACGAATGGGCGTACGGCTACAGCAAGCGCTTCGGCATCGTGCACGTCGACTTCGCCAGCCAGCGCCGCACCCCCAAGGACAGCGCGCACTGGTACGCCCGGGTGATCCGGGACGGGGCGCTGCCGCAGTAGCGGCGGCGGGGCGTCCCGGCCGCCGACTGCCGGCGGGGCGGCGGTGGGGTGCCGGCGGGGGTGGCGGCGGTGGGGCGTCGTCGGCCGGGCGCTACGCTCTGCCCCCGGATCGAGGGGAAAGAGGGCGCGGGCATGGGATTCCTGGCCGAACGCAGGGCCCGGCAGGCCGAGAACAGGGCGACGCCGGCGGTCGTCGGGGCGAGGCACCGGGCCGGACAGGAGATCGACCGGCTCATCGCCGAGGGCCGCGCCCAGCGCCGGGACCGTGCCTGGGACGCCGTCGCCGCCACCCTGGCCGGGGCCGTCCGGCTCGGCACCGAACAGCTCGGCCCGGACGACCCGAACACCCTGCTCGCCGGGTTCGAGTACGGCCGCACCCTGGTGCTGCTGCGCCGCTGGGCGGAGGCCGAACGGGTGCTCCGGACGGTCGTGGACGCCGCGGCCCCGCACTCCGACCACCCCCGGCAGGACCTCCGGTTCGACGCGCTCGCCGCCCTCGGTACCGTCCTGGTGCGGAGCGAACGGTACGCCGAAGCGGTCGCCGTCCTGGAGGAACACCGGGAACTAGCCCGGCAGTCGGACTGCGACCTGACCGGGAGCCTGTCCGCCGAGGACCTGGCGGACGCCTACCTCGGCCTCGGCCTCGGCCGCGAGGCGGAGGCCGCCCGGCTCTACGCCGACACCGCCGCGCACCGGGAAGCGGAAGTGGAGGCGGAGACGGGCGCGGAGACGGGACGGTCCGACACCACCGTCCTGCGGCTGCGCGGCAAACTGGCCCGGACCCTGCTCCGGCTCGGACACCCGGCCCAGGCCGAGCGGGCGGCCCGCGCCGTGCTCAGGGCCGCCGCCGACAACCCGGCGGCGCTCGGCCGCTGGCCCGCCGCGGCCGTCCTCGCCCAGGCGCTCGTGCAGCAGGACCGGGCCGCCGAGGGCGAGGCCGTCGCCCGGGAGGCGGCCGCCGAATGGCAGCGGGCCAGGGGGCCGGAGAGCAAGCCCCACGCCCGGCTCGGACACGCCCTCGCGGAGGCCCTCAACGCCCAGCAGCGCCACCAGGAGGCGCTGGAACTGGCCCTCGAACACCTCGCCATCGGGGCGGCCGTGGCGGGCGGCGCGGCGGGCGGTGCGAACGGAGGACCCGGCGCTGTCACGGTGTTCCAGTCCGACCTCGCCGCCGCCCAGCTCGGACTGGGCCGCCCCGAGGACGCCCTGCGGGCCGTCGAGCCGTTCCTCGCCCACTGCCGGGCCGAACGGCACCCGCACGACTACACCGCGCTCGTCGCCGAGACCCTGTACGGCCGCGTCCTGGCCGCGCTCGGCCGCACCGCCGAGGCCCGGGACGTCCTCACCGCCAACGCCGCCGGCTGGCGCGAGCGGTACGGGCCGGAACACGTCCGGACGCGGCAGGCGGAGCGTGAACTCGCCGCCCTGACGGGGGAGTCGGCCCCCTGAACGTTCCCGCGCCCCGGAGCCGGCCGGGTGACTCCGGTTTCGGGTGACTCCGGGGCGCGGGGAGGCTCCGGTTTTGGGTGACTCCGGGCGCGGGGAGGCTCCGGTTTCGGGTGGCTCCGGGGTGCGGGGCGGCTCAGGCTCCGGTCGGCGGGGTCGTGAACGCGGTGGCGAACTCCGCGGCGAACGCGGCGAACGGGCGGGCCGGGCGGCCGGTCAGCTTCTCCACGTCCGGGCTGACGTCCGCGGCCCGGCCCGCCGCGTAGTAGCCGTACAGCTCGACCACGCCCTCCGCGTTCCACCGCGGGTACCCGGCGCCGACCAGCGCCTCCAGCGCCTGCTCCGGGCTCGGCGACACGTACCGCACCGGGTGGCCGGCCGTCTCCGCCAGGACCTCCGCCAGCGCGGCGTGGGTCAGCGGGTCGGGTCCGGTCAGGGTGTACACCGCGCCCTGGTGGCCGTCCTCGACCAGGACCGTGACCGCGGCCGCCGCCACGTCCCGGGCGTCCACGTACGAGACCGCGCCCGCGCCGCCCGGCACCGCGAGGACGCCCGTGCGGACCGAGGCCGCCATGCCCAGGAAGTTCTGGAAGAAACCGTTCGGCGTCAGCACCGTCCACGGGAGGCCGCTGGCCCGCAGGTGCGCGAAACCGGCCACGTGCGCGTCCACGAAGCGCGCCCCGGTCGGAGCGCCGTCCGCGCCCGCCGCCGCGTGCAGCACCACCCGCGGCCGGCCGCCCGACCGCACCGCCGCGTCGATCACGTTCCGCTCGTGCTCCACCATCGCCGACTGCGCGGCCACCAGCAGGTACACCGTCTCCGCGCCCGCCAGCGCCGCGTCCAGCGAGGCCGGGTCGGCGAAGTCCGCGACCACCGCCTCCACCCCGGCGTCCCAGCCGGCCGGCACCGAGGCCGCGTCCCGGACCAGCGCCCGCACCGGCACCCCGCGCTCCCGCAGGCCGCCGACCACCGCCGAACCCACCGTGCCGGTCGCACCCGTCACCACGATCATGACTTCTCCCTGGCTCTTCCGTCTCGCCTTCTGACGTGACGTCAGGTCAAAGATCCGGTCAACCCGCCCCGCGATCAAGGCCGTTCCGGCACACAATCCAGTAGCCGTACTCATCGATCAGCCGAGGCCGGGGTGGCCGGACCGAACGAACCCGGGGGTGCAACACCGGTGGACCTCACCGAGATCGAGACCTTCCTCGCGCTGGCCGAGGAACTCCACTTCGGACGCACCGCCGAGCGGCTGCACCTGTCCCAGTCCCGGGTGAGCCAGCTCATCCGCTCCCTCGAACGGCGGATCGGCGCACCCCTGTTCACCCGGACCAGCCGCCGGGTCGCCCTCACCCCGCTCGGCGCCCACGCCCGCCGCACCCTCGGCGACGCCCACCGCGGCCTGCGCCGCAGCTACGACGAGGCCGTGGCCATCGCCCGCGGCGTCACCGGCACCCTGCGCCTCGGGTTCCTCGGCTGCCTCAACGGGCCGCCGCTCACCGACACCGTCGCCGCCTTCACCCGCCGCCACCCCGCCTGCCGGGTCGACGCCACCGAAGTGCCCTGGGTCGAACCGTACGCCGCGCTCCTGACCGGCGAGGTCGACCTGCTGCTCACCCTGCTGCCCGTGGACGAGCCGGGCCTCGCCGTCGGCGCCGTCCTGGTCTCCCACCCGCGGGTGCTCGCCCTGCGCGCCGACCACCCGCTCGCCGACCGGCCCGGGATCGACATCGAGGAACTCGCCGACTGGCCCGTCCTCGACAGCCCCGCCGGCACCCCCGACACCCTCCGGTACGCCGCCACACCGCCGTTCACCCCGCACGGCCGCCCGCTGCGCCGCACCCCCGGCGGCCGCACCTACCAGGAGGCGCTGCACCTGGTCGCCGTCAGCGACACCGTCTGGCCCACCCATCGCGGGCTGTTCCTCGGCCACCGGCACCCCCGGGTGCTGAGCCGCCCGCTCACCGGCCTGCCGGTCGCGAACGGCGCCCTGGTCTGGCGCGACGACACCGTCACGGCGAAGGTGCACGCCTTCGTCGCGTTCGCGGAGGCGGCGGGGGCGGGACGGTGATGGCGGGAGTGGGGGCGTCGGGGACGGGACGGGCGGCGATGGCGGGGGCGGTGACGGCGGCGGGCCGGGTGGCGTCCGACTTCCTTGCCGAACGGCGGAGTTGAGGGGTTCGGAAAATGTGGTGACGACCGGGCCGGGGTTTTCCTAGACTCTGCTCGCTGGACAACGCCCGCGCCCACAGAGGCCGTTGGGCGCACCGTGACGTGAGTGGAGAGGGAGGGGCCGGTCGTGCGTACTGCCGCCGTTGTCGTTCCCCCGTCGCGGTTCGAGGTGATCCTGGTGTCCCGGGCGGGCCGGTGCCCGCTGCGCGGCCGGTGCCGGTAGGAACCACGAACTCCCCGTCCTCCCCAGCTCGTTGACCCCCGTTCTGCCCGCCTGCCGACGTGATGCGGCGGACGCCGCACGGGTGCGCACGGGCCGGCGGACGCGCCTCGTGGGGCCGTGAATCGCGCTGCCGATTCCAGGAGCGAACTCCGAAGGGCCACGGGCCACCATGCGTACCGAACTCGTCACCACCACTGCTGCCACCACCGCCGTCCCCGCAGTCTCCGCTGTTCCCGCCGTTCCCGCCGTCCCCGCAGTCTCCGCCGCGGCCGCCGTCCGGAACCTGGGCATCCTCGCCCACGTGGACGCGGGCAAGACCACCGTCACCGAGCGGGTGCTCTTCCTGACCGGGGAGACCCACAAGCGCGGCGAGGTCCACGACGGCACCACCGTCACCGACTTCGACCCGCAGGAGCGCGACCGCGGCATCACCATCTTCGCCGCGGCCGTCAGCTGCCAGTGGGACGGCCACCTGCTCAACCTGATCGACACCCCCGGCCACGTCGACTTCGCGGACGAGGTGGAGCGCTCGCTGCGCGTGCTGGACGGCGCGGTGGCCGTGTTCGACGCGGTCGCCGGCGTCGAACCGCAGAGCGAGTCGGTGTGGCGGCAGGCCGACCGGCACGGCGTGCCGCGGATCGCGTTCGTCAACAAGATGGACCGGCCCGGCGCCGACCTGGACGCCGCCGTCGCCTCCATCCGGGAGCGGCTCCACCCGGTGCCGCTGGCCGTGCAGTTGCCGATCGGCCGGGAGGGCGGGTTCGTCGGCGTGGTCGACCTGGTCGGCCTGCGCGCACTGACCTGGCCGGACGGCGCCGCACCCGGCGACGGCTGCCAAGTCGGCGACGTACCCGAGGAGTTGGCGGCCGAGGCGGCCCGTCGGCGGCAGGCCCTGGCGGAGGCGGTGGCCGAACTGCACCCCGCCGCCCTGGAGGAGTACTGCGCCACCGGCACCCTCACGGCCGCCACCCTCACCGGCGCGCTGCGCCAACTCACCGGCAGCGGACAGGCGGTGGTGGTGCTGTGCGGTTCGGCGTACCGCAACCGCGGCGTCGAACCGCTGCTGGACGCGGTGACCGCGTACCTGCCGTCGCCGCTGGACGTCCCGCCGGTGCGCGGGGAGTTCGACGGCAGCCCGCAGGAGCGCACTGCCGACGCCCAACAGCCTTTCTCCGCACTGGTGTTCAAGGTCTCCGCGAGCACCACCGGCCGACTCAGCAGCCTGCGGATCTACTCCGGCACGCTACGGAAGGGGGACACCGTGCTCGACGCCCGCACCGGGCGCACCGAACGGATCGGCCGGATCCTGCGGGTGCAGGCCGACCGGCACACCGAGACCGACACCGCGGTGGCCGGCGACATCGTCGCCGTGGTCGGCGCGAAGGGCGCCAAGGTCGGCACCACGCTGTGCGCCCCGCACGCCCCGCTGGTGCTCGAACCGGCCGTCCCCGCCGCCCCGGTGGTGACCGTCGCGGTCGAGGCCCGTCGCACGGTCGACACCGACCGGCTGGCCGTCGCGCTGGCCCGGATCACCGAGGAGGACCCGTCCCTGGTCGTCGGCAGCGACCCGGAGAGCGGGCAGCGGACGCTGTCGGGGATGGGCGAACTGCACCTGGAGGTCGCGGTGGAGAAGCTGCGCCGCGCCGGACTGGAGGTCACCGTCGGACGGCCGAAGGTCGCCTACCGGGAGACCCTCGCCACGGCGGTCGCCGGCCTCGTCCT
Source organism: Kitasatospora sp. NPDC057198 (assembly GCF_042670125.1). Taxonomy (NCBI): domain Bacteria; kingdom Bacillati; phylum Actinomycetota; class Actinomycetes; order Kitasatosporales; family Streptomycetaceae; genus Kitasatospora; species Kitasatospora sp. NPDC057198. The sequence continues at coordinate 40,851 of NZ_JBHUWH010000005.1, forward strand.
GCGGCACGTCAAGCAGGACGGCGGCTCCGGCCAGTTCGCGCACATCGTGGTCGACGTCGCCCCGCTCGGCGAACCCGGCACGGACGGCTTCGAGTTCCGCTCCACCGTCACCGGCGGGCGCGTCCCGCAGGAGTTCGTGCAGGCCGTCGAGGCGGGCTGCCGGGACGCCCTCGCGGACGGCCCGCTCGGCCACCCGGTCACCGGCGTCCGGGTCACCCTCACCGACGGGGCGACCCACGTCAAGGACTCCTCCGACCTGGCGTTCCGCACCGCCGGACGGCTCGCCCTGCGCGAGGCCCTGCGGCGCGGCGGCCCGCTGCTGCTGGAGCCCGTCGTGGAACTCACCGCGACGGTGCCCCCGGACGGCGTCGGCGGCGTCCTCGGCGACCTGTCGGCCCGCCGCGGCCGGGTGCACGGCTCCGAGCCGCGCGGCGGCAGCGCGGTGCTGACCGCGACCGTCCCGCTGGCCGAACTCTTCGGCTACGCGGGCGCGTTGCGCGGCCGCACCCAGGGCCGGGGCACGTTCAGCACCCGGCCCGCCGGGTACGCGCCGGCGCCGCGGGCGCAGCAGTAGTGCGCACAGCGGTAGCGGCACAGCAGTAGCGGACGAGGCCCCGTCCTGCCTCCCTCCCCTCGCGGGGCGTCCCCTTGCGGGGCGGGACGGGGCGGGGCCGCGTTCCGTGCTTGCGCCGGTCAGCGCAGCCAGCCGCGTTCGGTGGCGCGGGCCCCGGCCTGGAAGCGGCTGCGGGCACCGAGCACCTCCAGCGCCTCGGCGGACAGCCGCCGGACCGTCCGCTCGGAGACGCCGAGCTTGCGGGCCGCGACCACGTCGGTGTCGCCCTGCTGGAGGATCCGCAGCAGCGCGTAGTGCTGCGCCGTCATGCCGTTCCGGTCACGCCCCCTGGGGTGGCAGAGCGGGGCGGCGCTGTGCCACAGCCCGTCGAACAGCGCGCACAGCGCGGCCACCGGCCCGCGCCCGTGCAGCACGGTGGCGGTGTCCGCGCGCTCCGGGTCGAGCGGCAGCAGGGCGGTCTCCCGGTCCAGCACGACCATGGGCAGCGGCAGGGCGGGCACCGTGCGCACCTGGCCGCCGAGCTCGACCAGACGGCGGGCGTACTCCACGACGGGCGGGTGGCGGCGTACCGCGTCGACGAACAGGGTGCGCAACTCGACGCCGCGGCGCAGTAGTTCGGCGCACAGTGACTCGTCCAGCAGGGCGCCTGCGGGGGTGGGCGGCTCAGCGACCGGTTCGGCGATCGGTTCGGTGCTGTACCCGGTGCTGTGCTCGGTGCTCTGTGCGGTGCTCTGTGCGGCGGTCGGGTCGGTGGCGGGGGAAAGGACCAGGACCTGGGAGGCCGTGTCCGCGCCGAGTTCGGCCAGGCGGTCGCGGATCGCGTCCGTCCCGATCAGGTTCTCGGTGCGGGTGTGGCGGCGTTCGGCCTCGGCCTCGGCCCGCAGTTGGCCGAACGCGGCTCGAGCTTGCTCGAACTCCTGCTGGTGGAGCAGCAGTTCGGCCTCGCGGCGGGCCAGTAGCGCGGCCAGTCCGAGCTCCGGCACCACCGGGTGGAGGGTGGTCGGGTCGTCCCAGGACGGCCTGAGCAGCCCGAGTCCGGTCAACTCGCTGCGGGAGAACCGCAGTTGGTCGACGGTGAGGCCGAGGCGGGAGGTCAGTTCGGCGTCCGTCGCATCGGGGGTGCGCAGCAGTTCACGGTACAGTCGGCCGGCCGGATCGCTCAGGCCGAACGCCCGGAACGCCTGGAGGGCGACGGGCATCTCAGCGGACGCCCGGAGTGCGGCGGCCGGAGTAGGTCACCGTGTGCATCGCCGCCGTTCCTCCGTCCGCCCAGTTCGACCACTCTGGGGTAGGTCTAGACCATTGGGGCGCCCGGTGTCAAAGGGTGCGGGCCGCGGCCGGTGGCCCTGGCCGGAACCGGCAGTGCAGGGTTCGGACACCGTCCGCTCTGGTGGCCGGGCGGGCGGCTCGCCGAAGGTGGTGGGCATGGCCGAAACGATCCCCGCCCCCGCCCCCGCCCCCGCTCCTGCCCCTGTCCCCTCTCCTTCTGCCGCTAGTACTGCTCGGGCCGCCCGTGCTGCCTGGTGGCGGGCCGGGCTCGGGGTGCCGGACCTGACCGGGCACCGGCGGATCGTGGCGGCGACCGTGCTCGACGCGTTCGGGGTCGGGATGTTCGTGCCGCTGTCCTTCCTGTTCTTCGTCCTCACCACCGAACTGACCGTCACCCAGGTCGGGTTCGGCAGCTCGCTGGCCACCCTGCTGTCGCTGCCGGTCGCCCCGCTGGCCGGCGCGCTGGTCGACCGCTGGGGCGCGCGCACCGCGCTGATCGTCAACAACCTGCTGGCGGCGGCCGGTTACCTCGGCTACCTGCTGGTCGACTCGCTGTTCGGGCTGGTCGCCGCGATGCTGGTGGTGCTGTCCGCCGAGCGGCTGTACTTCGCCGCCTGGCCGGGCTTCGTCGCCGACCTGGCCGAGGGCGCCGAACTGGACCGCTGGTACGCCTTCACCACGGCCGGCACCAACGCCGCCGCCGGTCTGGGCGGCGCGGCCGGCGGCCTGCTGCTGGGCACCGGCTGGCCGGGCGCGGCGGTGGCGGTGGTCGCAGTGAACGCGGCCACCAGCGTGGTGGCGGCCGCCCTGCTGTTCGCGCCGGGCCCGCGTCCGGGGCGCTCCGCGCGCCCGAGGGGGCGTGTCGTACGCCAGAGCGCCCCGGGGTGGGTGGCGCTGCTGCGCGAACGGCGGCTGCTGGGGCTGCTGGCCGCGCAGTCCGCGCTCGGGTTCGGCTGGCTGGTCCCCACCGTGGTGCTGCCGGTCTACCTGGTGAAGGTTGCCGGGCTGCTGGCCTGGGTGCCGTCCACCGCACTGACCCTGAACGCGGTGCTGATCGTGCTGGCGCAGTCCGCGACGACGGCCCGGCTGGCGGCCTTCGCCCGTACCAGGGTGGTGGGTTGGGCGGCGGCGCTGATGGCCGGGGCGATCGCCGCCCTGGCACTCGGCGGCGGCCGGCCCTGGTCGGTGTTCGGCGCGGTGCTGCTGTTCACCGCGGGCCAGATCCTCGCCGGCCCGGCCTGCACCGCGATCGCGGCGACCGCGGCCCCGGCCGCCGCCCGGGGCCGCTTCCTCGCCCTGGTCAACCTGGCCTGGGCGGTCTCCGCGGTCAGCGGCCCCCTCCTGGTCGGCACGCTGATCGAACACCACGGCATGCTCTTCTGGCCCCTCCTGTCCGCCCTGGTCGCCGCCGGCGGCCTCGGCTTCCGCGCCCTCGGACGACGGGCGGGCCGGGACGACGAACAGGGCGCTCCGGCCGCCGGTGGCTGAACGGACCCGGCGGGACGTCGCGGCGCGGGGCAGGGGGCGGCGGGGTCACCAGTGGCGGGCGGCGGCCAGTAGTTGCTCCCGGACGACGGCCAGGTGTGGGTTCGGGGCGGGCTCCGGGCGGTGCGCCAGGTACGCGGTGTTGATCGGCGGGTCCTCCGGCAGCAGCAGCGGGACGAGCGCGCCGGTCGCCAGCTCCTCCCGGCACAGGTACGTGGGCAGCACGCTCCAGCCCGCTCCGGCCGCCACCGCCGCGCGCACCGCCCGCAGGTCGGGCACCGTGACGGCGGGGCGGCCGTGCAGCCGGCGGCCGAAGACGTGCCGCCAGTAGCGGCGGACGATCGGCAGGTCCTCGGCGTAGCTGACCAGCGGCAGCCGGGGGATCGCCTCGGCGAGGTCGGCCGGGGCGGCCGGTGGGGCCTGGCCCGCCGGGGACGGCCAGCCGGGGGCGGCGACCAGGACGAACTCCTCGTCCGCCAGCGGTACGGCGGTCAGCGCCCGACCGGTCGGGCGGCGGGTGGCGATCACCAGGTCGTGCCGCCCGGAGCGGAGTTCGTCCAGCAGCGGATCGGTCAGGCCGGTGGCCACCCGGAGCCGCACCCCGGACGCGACCAGCGGGGCGAGCGCGGGCAGCACCAGCGTGCCGAGCAGCTCGGCCGGCCCGGCCAGGTGCACCGGTTCGGCCGCCGGGCGGTGCTCCGCGGCGTCGGCCAGCCGGTCCAGCGGCTCGGCGACCCGCGCCGCGAGTTCGTCCGCCGCGGGCAGTGCCGCCGCGCCGCGGGCCTGCCGCTCGAACAGCTCCCGCCCGTGGCGCCGCTCCAGCGCGCGGACCTGGGCGGTCACCGTCGACTGGGAGAGGCCGAGGCGGCGGGCGGCCGCGGTGAACGAGCCCAGGCGGTAGACCGCGAGGAAGGTGCGCAACTGGTTGAGGTCCGGCGGCTCGGCGGCCGGGGGCGGCGGGGGAGCGTCCATCGGGCGGGCCTCCATCGGGCGAAACCCCATCGGGCGGGTCTTCAGCGGGCATGCGGGCGAGCGGGCAAGCGGGCAAGCTGCTGCGGGGCGAGCGTACCGGTGGGACGGGCGGGCAGAGGCATCGGAGAACCGATCGCTCCCATCGGTCCACCCATTGGATACCGATGGGTCGGCCGGTCTACGGTCGGGGCGCAACCACGACGCAGCCCACCCCCACCCCGGAGGAACCCGAGATGTCGAAGATCCTGTTCGTGATGACCGGCGCCGACCGCTGGACGCTCACCGACGGCACCGAACACCCCACCGGCTACTGGGCCGAGGAGGTCGCCACCCCGTACCGCGCCCTGCACGCGGCCGGCCACCGGGTCGACGTCGCCACCCCGGGCGGCGTCGTCCCGCCCGTCGACCCGGCCAGCCTCGGGCCCGACGCCAACGGCGGTGCCGAAGGGGCCCGCGAACTCGCCGACACGCTGGCCGCGATGACCGTGCTCGACCACCCGCTGGCCATCGCCGACGTCGACCTCGACGACTACGACGCCGTCCTCTACCCCGGCGGCCACGGCCCGATGGAGGACCTCGCCCGGGACGCCGACTCCGGCCGGCTGCTCACCCGCGCCCTCGCCTCCGGCAAGCCGCTCGCCGTGGTCTGCCACGGCCCCGCCGCGCTGCTCGCCGCCGTCGACCCCGCCACCGGCCGCAACGCCTTCGCCGGCCGCCGCGTCGCCGCCTTCACCGACGCCGAGGAGACCCTGGCCGGCTTCGCCGACCGCGCCCCGTGGCTCCTCCAGACCCGTCTCACCGAAGCCGGCCTCACCCTCGACACCGCCACCCCCTGGACCCCGCACGTCGTCGTCGACGGCACCCTCATCACCGGCCAGAACCCGGCCTCCTCGGCCCCGCTGGCCCAGGAACTGCTCAGGCAGCTGGGCTGAACCGGCCGGGTCCGGCGCGCCGTCCGCCGTCCGCCGTCCGCCATTCACCGTCCGCACGGTAGCCGCGGTGCTCAGGCCGCGGTGATCGGGCGGACGGCGGGGTGGGTGGCGGTGCGGGCGGCGGTGTGGGTGGTGACGAGGTGGCGCAGGGCGCGGTCGGTGGCGGGGTCGGCGGGGGTGAGGGTGAAGAGGCGGTGCGGGCCGGTGGTGAGGATGTCGTAGTGGAGCAGGAGGGGCCCGGCTTCGGGGTGCTGGACGCGCTTGGTGCCGGTGGTGCGCTCCAGGACGGTGTGGTCCTCCCACCAGAGGGTGAACTCGCGGCTGTGGGAGCGCAGTTCGGTGAGGAGCGCGGCCAGCTGCGGGTCGTCCGGGTGGTGCGCGGCGGCGGTGCGCAGGTGGCCGACGGTCTCCCGGGCGACCCGCGCCCAGTCGAGCTGGCCGGCCCGGGTCGCTGGGTCGAGGAAGAGCATCCGGGCGGTGTTGTCGGTCGTTCCGGTGCCGAACTCCGGGCCGAACAGCGCCCGGGCCGCCGCGTTGTGGGCCAGCACGTCGAGCCGGTGGTCGGTCAGGTAGGCGGGGAACAGCGGTATCCCGTCCAGGAGTTGGCGCAGCGAGCCGGGCACCTCGGGGTGCCTGGGCCCGCTCGCGGGCAGGACGGGGGTCTCGTCGCGGGCGAGCAGGTGCAGGTGCCGGTGCTCGTCGGGGGTGAGGCGCAGCGCCTCGGCGATGGCGTCCAGGACGGCGGTGCCCGGGGTGCCGACCCGGCCCTGCTCCAGGCGGACGTACCACTCGACGCTGACGGCGGCGAGCTGGGCAACCTCCTGCCGGCGCAGCCCCGGGGTGCGGCGGCGCGGCCCGCGCGGCAGGCTGGCCTCCTCGGGCTGCAGCCGGGCGCGCTTGGCCCGGAGGAAGGCGGCCAGTTCGCTGCGGCGGGCGGGTACGCGTTCGGTCATGCCCCCGATCATCGGCGCCGGCCGGGCGGCCGGTCCAGCGCCGAGACTGGTACGCCGAGTGCCACCATTCGGAGGGCCTCCCCAAGTGGCGGGCACCGGGCGAGGGTTGGGACATCGAAGGCAAGAACCGACGACCGACCGGGAGCCCCGCGCCATGTCACGTTCACCCCGTACGACCGCCGCCACCACCACCATCACCGCCGGGTGGTCGCGGCCGTCCCGGACCGCCGCCGTCCTGCTGTCCGCCGCCGCCGCGATGACGCTGCTGGGGGCCGCCGATTCGAGTGCCAAGGTGCGCGGCGAGGCCAAGGAGTTCGGGCGGGTCTCGGTCCGTTCCGGGATCCCGGCCGACGCCCAGCGGTTCACGGTCAGCAGCCCCGACCTGGTGAACGGCCGCTTCCCGCAGGCCAATTGGGCGAACGCGTTCGGGTGCGACGGCGGGAACCAGCCGCTGCGCCTGGAGTGGCACGGCGCCCCGGCCGGCACCCGGAGCTTCGCCGTCACCATGTTCGACCCGGACGCGCCGACCGGCTCCGGCTTCTGGCACTGGGTGGTCTGGGACGTGCCCGCCGACGCCACCGGCCTGGGGAGGACCCTGCCGGCCGGTGCGGTGGCCGGCGCCGACGACGCGGGCGTGCAGGGCTACCTGGGCCCGTGCCCGCCGGTCGGCGACCGCCCGCACCACTACCGGATCACCGTCTACGCCCTGGACACGCCGAGCCTGGCGCAGCCCGCCGCCACCCCCGCGGCCGTCACCGCCTTCGGGATGGGCGGCCACGTCATCGGCTACGCGCAGACCACGGTGTCGGCCGCCCGGTGAACCCGGCCCGGTGAATCCCGTCCGGTGAGCCCCGTCCGGCGAGCCCCGCCCGGCCGGGGACCGGTCACGGCCCGGGAGCGCGGTCGGCTTGAAGGCGGGCCGCGGGCAGGGTCGTGGGCGGGGGCGGGGTCGGGTTACCGGAGCGGGGAGAGGCGCAGGCCGCCGTCGGTCTCCAGGACGGTGCCGGTCAGGTTGCGGTTGGTCGCGGCGAGCACGACGGCCTCGGCGACGTCCTCCGCGCTCGCGATCCGGCGGGTCGGCAGCTGGGCGGCGGCCTGGGCGAAGTACGCCTCCCGGGCGTCCTGCGGCAGGTCGTTCCACCACGGGGTGTCGACCAGGCCGGGGGAGACCGCGTTGACCCGGCGCGGGGCCAACTCCAGGGCGAGCGGCCGGATCATCGCCTCCAGCGCCCCGTTCACCGCGGCCAGCCCGGCGGTGCCCGGCAGGCCCGTGCGCGCCGAGATCGCGGTGACCAGGGTGACCGACCCGTCCTCGGACAGGTGCGGCAGCGCCGCCTGCACGGTGGTCAACTGCCCCCAGAACTTGGCGTCGAAGGCGTTGCGCAGGGCGCCGAGGTCGAGCTCGGCGAACGCCCCGGCGCCCTCGGCGCCGCTCAGCGAGATCACCAGCCAGTCCAACGTGCCGATGGTGGACAGGACTTCGGCGATCTGCTCGCGGTCGCCGCCGTCCGCCCGGTGCCCGATCAGCTCCGGGTCGCTCGCCGCCAACGCTTCCAGTCGTTCCTTGCTGCGGCCCGCCACGTGCACCACGGCCCCCCGGGCGCGCAGTTGGCGGGCGGCGGCCAGTCCGATGCCCGAAGTGCCGCCGACGACCAGTGCGGTGCGCTCGCTCATGTTGTGCCCTCTCCCCTGTGCTGCATCGATGGGACGAGCCGACCGGCTCCAATTTCGAACCGCTACGTCTCGTCTCGAATTACGGTAGCGTGGCTCCCGTGATCGAGCAAGCGAACCCAGAGCCGAACGGGCCGGCCGGAGCGGCGGCCGCGCCCGGAACGGCCGGAACGACTGACACTGCGTCAACTCCCTTGCGTCCGGGCCGCCGACGCAGCGAGGAGAGCCGGCGTGCCATCCTCGCCGCCGCGTACGAGCTGCTCACCGAGGCCGGGTACGCGCGCCTCACCGTCGAGGGCATCGCCGCCCGGGCCGGCACCGGCAAGCAGACGCTCTACCGCTGGTGGCCGGGCAAGGCCGACGTCCTGCTCGAAGCCGTCACCGCGCACGCCCGGCAGCACATCCCGCTGCCCGACACCGGCGACCACGCCGCCGACCTGCACGCCTTCCTCGCCGCCACCTTCGCCGCCGCCACCCCGCCCACCACCGACGCCCTGCGCACCCTGATGGCCGAGGCCCAGATCGACCCCGCCTTCGGCGAACGCTTCCACCACACCCTGCTCGCCCCCCGCCGCGAAGCGCTCGGCACCCTCACCGCCCGCGCCCACGCCGCCGGCGCGCTCGCCCCCCAGCTCACCCCCGCCGCCGCCGTCGACCTCGCCTTCGGCCTCCTCTGGTACCGGCTGCTCGCCACCCGCGACCCGCTCGACGACCGGCTCGCCGAACTCCTCACCCGCACCCTGCTGCGCTGACCCGGCCGGGACGTCCGCCGGCCCGGTCGCTGCGCCGGACGCCCGGCCCCACCCCGCCCGCAAGATCGTCGAACGCCTGGACGAGCATGGCGGGGTGCCAACCGAAACGCCGTCCCGACCGTCCCCGCCCCCGTCCCCCGAGCCCCGGCCCGCCGCGACCGGGCTGCGCCGCCTCACCCGCGGCGCCTTCGCCGACCTCACCCCGCTCCGCCGCAGCCCCGACTACCGGCGGCTCTGGTTCGGACAGACGGTCTCCTCGATCGGCCAGCAGATGACCACCCTCGCGGTCGGCATCCAGGTCTACGCCCTCACCCACTCCCCGTTCCGCACCGGTCTGGTCGGCCTCTGCTCCCTGGTGCCGCTGGTCGTCTTCGGCCTGTACGGCGGCGCCATCGCCGACCGGGTCGACCGCCGCCTGCTCGGTCTGGTCGGCTCCGCCGGCCTCGCCGCCGTCTCCGCGCTGCTCGCCGTCCAGGCCCTGCTCGACCTGCGCTCCACCGCCCTGCTGTACGCCGCCGTCGCGCTCCAGGGCGGCTTCTTCGCGGTCAGCTCGCCCGCCAGGTCCTCGATGATCCCGCGCCTCGTCCCGCGCGAGCAGCTGCCCGCCGCCAACGCCCTCAACACCATCGGCATGAACCTCGGCCAGACCGTCGGCCCGCTGCTCGGCGGCGTCGCCGTCGCCGCGTACGGGGCGCAGAGCGCGTACCTGGTCGACACCGTCGCCTTCGCCGCCACCCTCTACGCGATGTGGCGCCTGCCCGCGATGCGTCCGCAGAGTACCGCCGGCAAGCGCGCCACCGTCCTCGACGGCCTGCGCTTCCTGCGCGGACAACCCAACCTGCGCACCTCCTTCGCCGCCGACCTCGCCGCGATGATCTTCGGCCTCCCGCGCGCCCTCTTCCCCGCGATCGTCCTCCCCTTCTACGGCGGCGACGCCGGCACCGTCGGCCTGCTCGCCGCCGCCCCCGCCGTCGGCGCCCTCGCTGGCGGCCTCTTCTCCGGCTGGATCGGCCGCATCCACCGCCACGGCGTCGCCGTCCTCGCCTCCGTCGCCGCCTGGGGCCTGGCCATCGCCGCCTTCGGACTCGTCCGCAACCTCCCGCTCGGCCTGCTCCTGCTCGCCGCGGCCGGCTGCGCCGACACCGTCTCGATGATCTTCCGCAACACGATGATGCAGGTCGCCGCCCCCGACGAGATGCGCGGCCGCCTCCAGGGCGTCTTCATCGTCGTCGTCGCCGGCGGCCCCCGCCTCGGCGACTTCGAATCCGGCACCGTCGCCACCCTCACCACCCCCACCCTCTCCATCCTCACCGGCGGCCTCGCCTGCGTCGCCGCCGTCCTCTACCTCGCCGCCCGCCGCCCGGCCTTCCTCCGCTACGACGCCCGCCACCCCACCCCCTGACCCCACCCGCCGCCACACCCCCGAAACCTGGCAGCGAGCACCCCCCGACGTGCTGTATTGTTTTCCACGTCGCCGAGAGATCGGGGGCGAGGTCAGAAAGCCAAGGAGCCCACGAGGGCCACCGGGCGGACGACCACGGGACGTGGCGCAGCTTGGTAGCGCACTTGACTGGGGGTCAAGGGGTCGCAGGTTCAAATCCTGTCGTCCCGACAGTGATGTCGGAAGGCCGTTGTTCGGGAGAAATCCCAGATCAGCGGCCTTTTCTGCTTCCCGCCTCTTGAAGCCGCCACCTGCCCCTGCCATGCTTCGGGCGATCTTGCCAGGGACCAGCCGGGGACCGCGGTGCCGGCCGGGCGCAGCTGGGAGGGCAATTGGGCAGAGCCTCATCGGGGAAGAAGACGGCGCGCGAAGCCGGGAGAACCCGGGACCACACGGTGCCGCAGATGTACCTGAGGCGGTTCGCCGAGCACCGCGGCCGACGTCAGCACGAACTGACCGTGCGCAGGACCGCTGCCATCGACGCACCGTTCCCCGCGATAGTCGGCAACATCCTTGCCGAGCGCGGCTATTACTGGGAGGCCACCCTGGAAGGCGTGCCCCACCACGTGGTCGAGGAATTCTTCTCGCACCTCGATAGCAGGGCGAAGCCTGTCTTCGACGCCATGCTGGACGCCCCCGAGGGGGCGCTGCCCCAGCGGTGGCCGCTGACGGCCGACGAGCGGCTTCACCTGGCCTGGTGGATGGCCGCGCAGGTGCTGCGGACCACTCGCCAGCGGAAGCGGCTGATGTTCGACGTCGGCCCGGCAGAGGAGGCGGCGCAGGTGCCGGCGGATATCGCGGCGATTGCCGCCAACAATCCGCATCTGCGCTACATAGCCGAACACCTCGCTGCGCTCGCGCTGGTTCTCTTCACCAGATCGTGGGGCTTGGGGTTCAGCGACATGTGTCTGCTCACCAGCGACGTGCCCCTGGTGATGCTGAATGGCCAAGACACAGGCAACCAACTGGCGGCGGTGGAGGTCTGCGACATTCTTCTTCCGCTCGATCCCCACCGGTTTTTGTTCCTGCCCGGCCGTGGAATGCAGGAGCAGGATCCGCTGAAGCGCTCGGACCACCGAATGAAGTTCCACGGCGGGCTGGGGATGGCTCTGGTGCAGATCGTCTACGACGTGGCGGACGCCTTCGTTCTCCACCATCCCCGGCATGACCCGTGGCGTCACTGGAAGCCGGAAGGCCCCCGCCAGCCTGCTGCCTGGGACGGGGACGAACACCCGGCACCCATGTACGCGATGCGGTACGCAGTACTGGCTCCTGATCTGACCGTCGAACGCCGCTGGCTGGACGAGCACGCTCCGCCCACTTCGAGGAGTTCTTCAAGAAGCTGAAGCGGGTGATGAGTTCGCCGGACCACTCGGCATGCTGTCCGGCGCAGCATGCCGAGTTCGACCCGGCGGCGTTCACGGGACGCGGACTCTACTGAACGAGCCGTAGGTGGCGGATGGGCGCTGCGCTGGCATCCGCGTGATTCGCGCCGTGTGGTTCGGCGAGGATTGGCTGCCGTTCCGCCGAGAGATGCTTGCTGAGGGTGCGTCCGGCGTTCTCGATGGAGCTCTTGTCCGGGTGAAGGTAGCGCTGGGTCGTGGTGATGTGCCCGTGCCCGGCGATCTTCTGCAGGACGTGGATGGGGACGCCGACGTCGGCGAGCCAGGTGAGGCCGGTGTGCCGGAGGTCGTGGCGGCGTAGGTACTCGTAGCCGAGGCTGACGACGACTTCGTCCCAGTGGGCGGCGTCGCGGAGGATGGCGGTGGTGATGCGGCCGCCGCGCGGGCCGGTGAAGAGGCGGGCCATGGGGTCGTTGCCGACGACGTTCATGCGCCGGTTCACGAGGTCGCGGATCTCTTCGATGATGGGGACGGTGCGCCGCCGTTTGCCCTTGGTGCCTTTATCGATGAGGCCGCCGGGGGCGGTGGTGGTCTGGCGGCACAGGTCCCAGGTCCAGTCGAAGCGGTTGATGTCTTTGACGCGGACGCCGGAGACCTCGCCGATGCGGGCGGCGGTGCAGGCGGCGAAGCGGACGATGTCGCCCCAGCCGCGGTAGTGGTTGTGGGAGCGTTCAACCAGGGCGTTGGCGAGTTGGTCGAGGGCGTCCCAGTCGGCGAGGGCGAGGGATCGGGGGTCGTCGAGTTCGTCCTCGGCTTTCTTGTAGAGGCGTTGCCAGCCGTTGATGCGTGAGGGGTTGAAGTCGATGAGGCCGTCGCGGACGGCCTGCTCCATGACGCGGACGAGCGGGGCGAGGCTGTTCTTGACGGAGGAGACGCTGAGCCCGTCGGCGATCCATGAGTGGAGGGCCCGGTCGGTGATGCCGTTGGTGATGTTGGTGACGGGTATGTGGCCGATGACCGGGACGACGCGGAGTTTCCAGCCCGCGGTGTAGGGGTCGAGGGTGGTGGTCTCCAGGCTGCGCATCGCCAGGTCCCAGTTCTCGTCGCCGTAGTCGGCGAGGGTCATGGTGAGGGTTCTGGGGGTGATGCCGCGTCCTGCGGCCCGTTTCATACAGGCGATCCATGCTTCGGCCTCGGTCTGCGTGGGGACGGAGGCGGAAGCGGATTTGCGGCCGCCGCCGTTGGGTTCTGTCCAGCGCACGCGGGCGCGGTAGCGGAACTCCGGACGGCGGTCGGGTCGGTGCTCAATGTCGGTGGTGAGCTTGACACCCATCGGGATGAGCGGGGTGCGGTCGGACATTCAGGCTGCCTCGGATGGGTCGGTGCGCTTCTGGGCGAGCCACAGCTGGGTGTCGGGGATGCTGTAGAGGTAGAGCCGGGGCGCGATCTGGACGAAGGGCGGGCCTTGCGGGGGAGTGGCGGAGCGCCAGCGCCGCAGGGTCGAGGGGTCGACCTTCAGCAGCGAGGCGAGTTCCTCGGTCGAGTACCAGCCGCTGTGCAGGAGGTCGAACTCCGTTGCCGGGTCGGGTTCGTGCGCGGGGCAGGCGGCGACGGCCGGAGTCGGGTTCGAGAGCCGATTCGCGGCGGGGATGTGGGATCGGGCGTGCATGGTCTCCCTCTGCTGGGTGGTGGAGCCGTGTGGGCTCGGCCGGGCACGCCCACAGTCACCTGTCCGCTTGGACGGGCGGAACAGGGGTTGGCGTGCTGGATGGGGCAGACCGTACGCACGCCTGGTTCTGTGAAGCGCGTCGAGATTAGGCGGGCAGGCCGGGTGGGAGGCGATCTGGCGTCTGCGATCGCAGAAGAGTGTCTGTGGTTGTCGGAGGTCGTTGCAGGTCGGCCCAGGGCGGGAGCCGATTCTTGGTGCCGGCGGCGATGCGCGCTGTGAATGGCGTCCTTGCCCGGTGGGGCGCGGTCGGGCTGCCCTGGCAATGCTTCGGAGTACCCTGAAAGTGGCGGCAGACGAGGGGCCTCGGACACGTTCTGTGACGAACGTAAGGGGCACTGCACGGCTGGCGCCTGGCACCCCACCGCAGCTAACTCAAAAGCTGCGGACTTTTAATCCGTAGGTTCAGGGTTCGAACCCCTGGCGGCCCACCACGGTCGAGGCCAGGTCAGACGCCGTCTGACCTGGCCTTATTCGTTCCCGGAGCGGTTCGGGGGCTGTTCACGCCTCTCTGGCCGGTGCCCGCAATGCCCGAATTGTTGGCCGGTGCGGGGACGGTGCGGGGACGACGCCCCCGAACCGCCCCCTCAGGCCCCCTTTCCACCCACGTACGCCCCCGTCCAGCCAGGCCCATTCGCGGCTCCGGCGGGCACTCTCCGTGAGACCACCGGGCGGCGCTCACTCCGGGGTCGACCGGTCGGTTCTGCTGCACACGAGCCGGTGCGGGGCGGACGTCAGGCCGCCGTCCGGTCACAGCGCGCCGAGGTAGAGGGTCTGCCCGGAGACGCGGGCTTCGGCGACCTTGCTGACGAACTCATGCCGCGGTCCGGTCATCAGCTTCCCCCAGCCCTCGAGGTCGTGGACGGCCCACTCGGTGTGCTCGCTGGCCTGGAGGGTGATCGTGTCGAGCTGCTGGGCGGTCAGGGTGCCGCCGTCGAAGACGTACCCGGCCTTCGCCCGCGGCCACGCGGCGCCGGCGGAAGCGTAGGTGACGGCAAGCAGCCGGGGATGCTCAGCCAGGTCCGGATGGATGGTGCGGAGGTCATGGCCGGTCTCTTCGCGGTACTCACGGATGGCGGTAGTCAGCGGGTCTTCCCCGGGATCAACGTCTCCGCCAGGGAACTGCCACACGTCGGGGTCGCGGCGCGAGCGCAGTCCGAGGGGGCGGCCGTGGACGTCGGTGACGAAGAAGCAGCCGAACATCGTGGCGTTCTCGATGGTCGTCACGTACTGCTCGGGCGGTAGCCAGCCCACGGGTGCTCCGTTCTGAGGGCGGGCTGTCGCCGCCGACCATCCACCGTAACGAGCTGGAGCAGGACTGGGCTACGCCTGGGCCGCCGCCCTCGTCAATGACCTTGCTAGCGAGGACCAGGAAGACGATGCCCTGACCGATCGGATAACTGGCTGCCAGTCAGCCTTCCGCCGCAACTGCAGGTTCGTCGGATTCGTCCCGCTGCGAGAGGATGAACGGTCAGTGGCGCGGGAGGGGTTCGGGCGCGCTTCTAAAAGATCATGGTCGACCTTGTCGTCCGTTCGAGGTCTCCCCGCACACGTACTGGGTGAACGACTGACCGATCCCCGGTCCGGTCCTGCCCGTGGAGGCCCTGATGCCCTTGTCCGACCCCGTCTGCCTGGCCTGCGACCCGAGGGAGTACGCCGTGCGTGCGGTGGCTGGCGCGCACGCCGATCCGATGCAGTGGTGCGGCAGCTGCTGGCGCCTCACCTCCGCGCCCGCTCGGTTCTACCTGCTGCAGAAGCATCGGATCACCGCGTATGTCCAGCGCCGCGCCGGCCACCTCGGCGGCCAGGTGGTGGAGGACATCGTTCAGGAGACCTTCATGGAGGTCCTGGAAGGGATGGACAGGATGCGCCACCCGGAGCGGGTCCAGTTCACGATCGCCCGGCGGGTCATCTACCGGACGGCCCCGGAGTACACCGGGAAGTACGTCTCCTACGTGGGCGAGCTGCCCGAGGACGCGGCGCCGGAGAGCGAGGTGTCGGCGGAGGAGCGTGTGGACATCGAGAAGGCGCTCGAAATCCCTGAGCTCACCGAGAAGGAGCGCGCCTACCTGGTCGACCACAAGATGTACGGCGACTCGGCGGCGGAGACGGCCCGCCGGCATGGGGTGAGTAAGGGTGCCATCACGAGGACCTCGGGGCGCGGTGTCACGAAGCTCAGGGAGAGCCGCTGGTTCGCGATCGCGGAGGCAACCGCCCGCTGGATGACGGTGTTCCACGAGCTGTTCCGGGTGATCGAGCAGATCCTTCACCACCTGTGACAGGAGGCGGAGCTGGTCGTCGGGGTTGTGACGCGGTGTCCTCCAGCCCCAGATCTGGCCTCGCGCGGCACCCTGGTCCTGCCGTCGTCGCTCGCTCGCCGGGCCCGCCGGAGGGTCGTGGCAGGACGGCGGCGACCGGGGTGCGACGCGAAGCCGGCCGCCCTGGTGGAATCTAGGGCGGCCGACGGCCAGGTGCTGGTTGTTCTAAGCGATGTAGGCGGTCGTGCCGGTCTTCTTGGCGGCCGCGGTCTGCCGGAGCCGGTCCGCCGTGGTGGAGCGGAGGACCTGCGCCCACTGGTCGAGGGGGCGGGCAGCCCACTCGCTGTGCTCGCCGGGGTCGAGCCGGATCGCGGCGATCTGCTCGGTGCTGAGCTGGCCACCGTCGAAGATCAGGCCGATCTTGTTGGCGGGCCAGGTCGCCTCGGGCAGGCGGAAGTGGACGGCGAGGAGCCTGCCGCAGGCCAGGGTGAGGCCCATCTCCTCGCGTGCCTCGCGGAGGGCCGTCTGATCGGGCGTTTCGCCGGCGTCCATCTGCCCGCCGGGGAACTGCCAGACCTGGGTGCCGTCGTCGGGCACGTACACCGAGGAGTTGAGCAGGATCGGCCGGTCCTGCTGGTCGGTGATGTACAGCGATGCGTAGACGGTGGCGCGGGGCAGGGTGGTGACGAACTCCTCGGGTGGCAGCCAGTCGCGGTCGCCGCTCGGGAGAGGAAGGAAGGACACATGCTTCTCCTGTCGGTCTCGGCCGGAGGGGAGAGTCAGGCCGCGGTGCGGTTCTCGGCGGCAGCGCGAGCGTAGCCGTAGGAGAGGTAGTCGTCCCAGACCTGTGCGGCGGTGCCGTCGGGGCACAGCTGGTGCAGGGCGACCATCCCGGCCAGGATCGCGGCGCACATCTCGTGCTGGACCTCGCGCGGGAGGGCGGTGATCGGCCCGTCGGTGCCCCAGCCCTTGGAGCGGCGGTACAGCTCGGCGGCCTCGTTGGCCTCCTCGGAGACCTTGGTGACCAGCAGGAGTTCCGCGACGCCCTCGGGCGCTTGGCTGCGGCGCCGGTCGCGGCCGTGGAGCTCGGCGATCTGCTCCCAGAGCGGGACGGCGCTGGTGCCGGTGGTGGCGGTGTTCATGGTGTCCTCCTGCTGTTCGAGGTTTCCGGCGGCGGGCTGCCGACGGGCGGCTACTGCTTGCGGGTGGGGCGGCCGAGCTGGTGGAGCGTCCATCCCCCGTCGAGCCAGGGGGCGGCGTCGACGGCGTTGCGGATGTCCACGACGGTCTTCTCGCGCACCACCTCGGCGAGGGCGGCGGGCAGGTCGGCGTCGCGGGTGTACTGCGGCCACTCGGTCCCCAGGACGATGAGGTCCGCGCCGGTGGCGGCTTCGAGGGCGGTGTCGCGGAAGCCGAGGTGAGGGTGGGAGCGGCGGGCGTTGTCCAGGGCCTCGGGGTCGTGGACGACGACGCTGGCACCGCGGCGGTGCAGCAGGTCGGCCAGGCGCAGGGCCGGGGAGTCGCGCACGTCGGAGGTGCCGGCCTTGAACGCCGCGCCGAGGTAGCCGATCGTCAGGCCGGCCACGGGACGGCCGGCGGCGTGCTCGACGAGGTTGGCGGCGGCGGTGGTGCGGGCCCGGTTGACGTTCTGGACGGCGGTGAGCAGGTCGTAGGCCTCGGTCGCGCCGAGCTCGCCGACGCGGTGGGTGAAGGCGGCGACGTCCTTGGGCAGGCAACCGCCGCCGAAGCCGATCCCGGCGCGCATCCCGGCGTGGCCGATGCGGTGGTCGATGCCCATGGTGCGGGCGACGTCGTCCACGTTTGCGCCGACGGCCTCGCAGACCTGCGCCATGGCGTTGATGTAGGAGACCTTCATGGCAAGGAAGGCGTTGGCCGCCGACTTGGCGACCTCGGCGGTGGCCGGGTCGGTGACGACCAGTTCGATGTCGCCGCGCTCCAGGATCGGCGCGTACACCTCCTTGACCGCGGCCAGGGCGGTGGGAGCGGACAGGCCGACGAGGATGCGGTCGGGGCGCAGGCTGTCCTCCACCGCGTGGCCCTCGCGCAGGAACTCGGGGTTCCAGACCAGCTCGATGCCCTCGACGGTGGCGAGGTCGGCGATCAGGGCTTGGAGGCGGGCGACGGTGCCGACGGTGACGGTGGACTTGCCCATGATCGTCGCGGGCCGGTTCAGCAGCGGCACGAGCTGTTCGACGGCGGAGACCACTTCGGAGGTGTCGTAGCCTTCGCCGTCGGCGCGCAGCGGGGTGCCGACGGCGAGGAAGTGGACGTCGGCGAAGTCGGCGGCGTCGGTGAGGCTGGTGGTGAAGCGCAGGCGGCCGGTGGGCACGTGCTTGGCCAGCAGCGGGTCGAGGTCCTTCTCGTAGAACCAGGAGGCGCCGCTGGCGAGGGTGGAGCACTTGTCGGGGTCGATCTCGACGCCGATCACCTCATGCCCGAGCTCGGCCATTGCGGCGGCGTGGGAGGCTCCGAGGTGACCGCAGCCGATCACGGAAACGCGCATGTCAACTGTCCTTCTGCGGTGGGTTGGTGGGGGGTGCGCACGCTCCGACGCACCCCCCGACGCTACCGCGATTCATTCACGGTTTCTGACGGTTCGTCAGGCTGCGGCGGTGACGCCGAGCAGCTCGCACAGCCGCTCCAGCGCGGGGATCGCCTGCTGGCGCACGATCACATCGCCGGTCTGGGCACCCTCGATCGGGTACTCCTTGAAGACGCCGTTCTCCTCCAGGCCCTCCGGGTCGACGAACACCACTTTCGTCCCGGCGGCGCGGGCCCGCTCCTGCACCCACCGCCGGTCGGCGTGCAGGCCGATCACCAGCAGCGCCTTCGCCTTCGGGTGCAGCTCGATCTCCGGCACGCGCTGGTCGTAGCGCCGCACGAAGCACTCCGCCAGGCCCGCCCGCGCCGGCAGCAGGTCGAAGTTGTGCGTGATCACCGGCCCGACGATCGCCCCCGCCTCCTGAAGCGCCCGCATCGCCCGGTGCGCGGCCGTCGGCTCCGCGGTGAAGCACGCGCGGAACATCGCCACCAGCGACTCGCCCTTCCCTGCCGGGTCGAGCAGCATCTCCTGCACCAGCAGGTCGTCGCCGGGGGCCATCGTGAACGGGTGCGACTGGGTGAGGGCGTTGTCCTTGCGCGCTGTGACCCGGTACACCTCGTGCAGGAAGTGCAGCGGCGGGATGCCCGCCTCGATGCTGGTGCCGCAGCCGATCTTGACCTGGAAGGGCAGCAGGCCGGCCAGCGCCGCTAGACGAGTAGTTCCGAAGTCAGCTGGTTTTGCTGGTTCTGCTTCGGACATGCAGGAAGGGTGTCCAGCATTCGGGTTGTGACGACCGAAGAACTGGACACCCTTCTGACCGCACTTTACGTG